>CAZFEA010000351.1:0-3826 GCA_964518085.1 uncultured Dehalococcoidia bacterium | reverse complement strand
AGTCAGTAGTCGTGTAGTGGCACGCTGCCGCGTGCAGTAGTCAGAAGACAGAAGATAGAAGACAGAAGATAGAAGACAGAAGGCAGAAGACAGAAGACAGAAGACAGAAGACAGAATCCCCACCCCTCTCGCTTCTCGTCTCTTGCTTCTTACTTCTCGCTTCTCGCCTGTTACCTGTTGCCTTCCTCGAGCTCTTCCAGCCGGTCGTCGTCTATGCCGAAATAGTGTGCCAGTTCATGGCGCACTGTCTCCTCGATCTCCTCTTCAAGGAGTTTATTGGTGAGACTCAAACTCAGAAGGGGGCCACGGAAGATGGTTATCTTGTCGGGGAGCACCATGCCATAATGCGCCGTCCTTTCGGTGAGGGGGATGCCTTCGTATAGTCCGAAGAGGTCACACCGGTCGGTAATGCCAGCTTGTTGCTGCTGCTTCCGGGATGGCCAGTCCTGGATTACGATGTCCACGTTTTCCAGGTACTCCTTGAACCGGTCCGGCAATTGTTCCAGTGCTCGAAACACTACCTCTTCAAATGGGTCAGGCAAAAATAGCTCTCAATTAGCAGGTAACAGACAACGGCAACAGACGACAGCTTTCGGGCCCGGCTACGCCGGTGCTAAACCTGGCGCGTGGGGATGGGTCTGCCCGCCGTTGATCTCTACGAGCAAGTTCTGTTTTAGTCTAGCAGTAAACATGGATTATAGCAGATTCTTTGCACGGGCACCGTGCTGCTACGCCCCGCCTGGTGATTTTACACAATTGTCACTTTTCGCAGAACGTTTTTATTACTTCTTGATGGCATTAGGTATAAGCTGCGGAAAAGATATTGCGCCCCATTGACGCAGGGACTGGAAGGAGCACAGGGCTTTGATGAAAACACTGGCGATCGTTATGGCAGGTGGGGCAGGCGAGAGATTGCGGCCCCTCACGCAGAATCGCGCCAAGCCTGCGGTACCGTTTGGCGGCAAATACCGTCTCATCGATTTCACCCTGAGCAATTGTATTAACTCCGGTATTCGCTCGATCTTCGTCCTGACCCAGTACAAGTCTGCCTCCCTGAACCGGCATCTGCACGAAGGCTGGAATCTATCGGCATCAGCCCTGGGGGACTACGTGTATACTGTTCCGGCACAACAAAAATTGGGTTTGAACTGGTATCGCGGCACAGCCGATGCTGTCAGGCAAAACCTGGACCTTATCGATGCCGGCGAGCTGCACGACATACTCATCCTTTCCGGAGACCATGTGTACAAGATGGACTATGCTCAAATGTTGAGGTATCATGTCGAAAAGCAGTCCAGCCTGACCATTTCAGTCCTCAATGTCAAGATGGAGGAGGCTGTTGGTAAGCTGGGGGTGCTGGAGGTAGATTCCCGCGGGAGTGTAATCAGCTTTGAGGAGAAACCGGAATCGCCTAAGACCAGGCGCGATGCACCAGGCTACGTATTCGCATCCATGGGCATTTACGTTTTCAACACCGAAGCCTTGCTCGAGGAGCTCAAGGGAAACGCGGAGGACTTCGGTAAAGAAGTGATTCCAGCCATGATCGCCCGGGGCCGGAAGATAGTTGTCTATCCCTACGAACAGGAGAATTGCATCGGCCAGTGCCTGATACGGGTGAGAGGGGCTGAGGTGCAAAGAGTCGAGATTGAAAGGTCCGATGACTCGGCCTACTGGCGGGATGTGGGCACCATAGACTCTTATTTTGAAGCAAGCATGGACTTGCTGGGAGAAACCCCGCTGTTCGACCTGCACGGCCCTAACTGGCCGATACGGACTACACAGAAAGTGTTACCCCCGAGCAAATGCATCGATGGAAGCCAGTGTGGCTGTCTGGTGGCTGATGGCTCGGTAGTGATGGGCAGCAGGGTGGACTCCTCGATACTGTTTCCCGAGGTCATTGTGGGGAGAGACTCGATCGTAGAAAGCTCGGTGCTGTTTAACAATGTGCTGGTAGGACCGGGCGTCAGGATAAGAAGGGCGATCATCGATAAGGATGTGGTGATTCATCCGGAAGCTATGCTCGGTTATGATCATGAAGCGGATACGATACGCGGGTGCACGGTATCGCCGGGCGGCGTGGTGGTAGTCCCGAAAGGCGCGGTGATAAAGCCGGTGTGAAGGGAGGGGAAAGGGAAAAGGGAAAAGGGAAAAGGCAACAGGTAACAGGGCGGGGCGTAGCAGCACGGCGCCCGTGCCGGGGAGGGGCACCCGGCTTCCATCCCGTAGCCGCGAGCCGTTGGCTCGCCCTACGAGTCCCCAGGACGCGAGCACCCGGCGTCAAACATGAGGTAACAGGTGACAGGCGTGATTCCGTAGCCGCGAGCCGTTGGCTCGCCCTACGAGCCCCCAGGACACGAGTATCTGGCCGTCAAACATGAGGTAACAGGCGACAGGCAACATGAAGGGCTTTCACTGTCTGTGGAACTTTTGAACGGATTGCTGTGAAGCTCCAAAGTCTGATGCCAGATGCCTATTGCCTGTTGCCTGAAGGCTTGACTATCTTTGAAGGAGGCAGTCAATGGTTTTTTCGATACCTGGTCCGGGCGGGTTTATCGGCGCCATCATCACCATAATTGTTGGCATAATTCTCCTGGTGTGGCCGAGATTTCTGGCCGCGATCCTCGGTATTTATTTGATCCTGGTCGGCGCCATTGCCCTGATCGTGCAGATGAGGAGCTAGTACAAACCAATTAATTCTCGCCGCGTAGGGGCTTGATTAATCAAGCCCCTACGGCGTCAGTCGGTGTCGCAACAGGCTGGAAAGCCTGTCGTGCCGGTGGTCTGGCCCGGTACCATCAGTCCATTACCTGCCGGTACCAAAGGCCTATTGACCCTCCGGCCACCGGCGCCTACAATGTGGCATGCGATTATTACCTGTCAGAGAAAAAGCCGTCCCGAACGGTCCCGCGGTCGCGGGGAGTACCTCAGCCGGAGGCGCCCGCAGTGACATCAAGGAGTTGCTGGGCAAGGAATTCCGGCTGGTCAAGAACGGTCTCGATCCGGACCAGGTGGCGGCTTTCCTGGAGTCGGTCTCCGGCAACACCGAAGCGGCCCTGAAACGGCTGGAACATTTCTCGGCCATGCAAAAGGCGACCCAGACCATGGACCTGATGCTCGCCGAGGCAAGGCAACTGAGCGAGCAGCTCCGGTCCCAGTCGAGGCTTGAGGCCCAGGCGGAGAAAGACCAGATGATTGCCGGGGCCCGCCGGCAGGCGGACGAGATAAGAGAAGAGGCGGCGCGGCAGGCGGCAGAAACGACCCGGCAGGCCAGGGATGCGTTTCTGGCGGCTACAAACGAGGCCGGCGTTTTCCTCCGCGACGCCAGGGAGCGGGTCGAGCGATTGCTCAAACAGACCTCCAGAAACTACGCCGATGCCATCGATGGCACCAGATCGGTCCTCCAGGAGGCTATCGCCAGGGCCAGGGAAATCGAGGAAGCGGCCTGCCGGAAGGCTGAGGAAAAAGCGGTGTTGAGTACCGAGGCGATGCGCCGGGAGATGCATGTTGCGATGGAGGAAACACAAAAGGAACTGGATGCTGCTTTTGATAAGGTGGCCGGGTTGCCGGTAAGCCAGCCGTCCCCCTTGCCGGTACCGGTCGCGCTACACGGACCGGTGGACCTGACATTAGTGGAGGCAGAGGTTACGGCCCTGGTCGGCGCCATCCCCGGGAATGGGTCCGGCCATGTTGCCAGCGAAGCTGAGTTGATTTCATCAGTCCCGGCAGCCCCAGTGGCTGCCGTGCCGGCGCCATCTGACCCGCCTACGTTCAACACTAACGTCTATGAGGGCGAGGTAGCCCTGGTTATCTCCGAGGGCGCCGGCCA
>CAZFEA010000350.1:2688-3850 GCA_964518085.1 uncultured Dehalococcoidia bacterium | reverse complement strand
TTCACCGAGCTCAACGACCCGCGGGATCAGCGAGAGCGCTTCATCGAACAAGTGCGCCTGCGTGAGGCAGGCGACGAGGAGGCAGAGCTGCCCGACGAGGATTTTCTCATGGCAGTCGAGTACGGGATGCCGCCCACCGGTGGCTTGGGGATCGGTATCGACCGCCTGGTCATGATCCTCACCGATCAGCCTTCCATCCGGGAAGTCATCCTGTTCCCCCAGCTCCGCCGCAAGGAGTGAGGGCGGGAGCGGGGAACAAGGAACGGGAACAGCGTAGCCGAAATGTGCCGCGAGAGATACTCCTCCTGAGAGCGTCAGGGACGGGCCGCCCAAAATTTGGGCGGCCTCACTGTCCACGGGGGAGGCGACGTCGGAACACACGCACGTGCGGGTTGATCGTAACCTGACCTGCGCAGGCTGCGTTTCCTTAAGTGCCCCCTTTGCGGGCACGGCAAATGGTCCCCTGAGAAGGGAGTGCAATGAACCCGAAGCGTGATGTCGCAACGGAAGAGCATGGCTGGGATGCCCTGGCTCCGGTGTGGGCCGAGCGGGTGGGTGACGCTGGCGACCCGAGCCGGGCCTTTCTGCTGGACCCCGCGACCTTGGCGTTGCTGGAGGAGGTCACGGGCCGCCAGGTGCTGGACGCGGGCTGCGGCGAGGGCCGCTTCGCGCGCATGATGGCCCGGCAGGGAGCGCAGGTTACGGGCATCGACCTCTCAGAGAGAATGCTGGCCATGGCTGTCGATGCGGAGCAGCGAGAGCCTCTGGGGGTGCGCTACATTCGGGGCGACCTGGCCGACCTTGGCGCGCTGGAGACGGCTTCCTTCGAGATTGTGGTGGCCAACATGTCCCTGCAAGACGTCGAGAATTACCGGGGCGCGATCCAGGAGATCGGCCGGGTGCTCCGGCCAGGGGGGCAGTTCGTCTTCTCGATCCTCCATCCCTGCTTCGTGTCCCTGGGTGCGGAACCGGACCTGGGCTGGGACTACGAGGAGCCGGGGGACCGGTCCTCGCCGCCCCGCTAGTATAAGGTTGACCGCTACTTCGAGCGGCGGGATTCCAGCATTCCCATGTGGCGCGATGTCGCCATCTCCGTGCCCCATCATCACCGACCTCTGTCCGACTACGTCTGGGCCTTGCGAGCGGCGGGCTTCCTCGTCCG
>CAZFEA010000350.1:0-2588 GCA_964518085.1 uncultured Dehalococcoidia bacterium | reverse complement strand
CACCAACTCTTCGGCAATCAGGAAGGGACGATGTTAAGCTTGGCCTTTGTGCGAGAGCATCCCGAGATGGTGCAGGCCGCGTTGGAAAAACGCTGCACCCAGGCGCCGTTGGACCGCCTGCTGGAGTTGGACCGACAACGGCGCCTGCTCCTGTCAGAGGCCGAGCAACTGCGGGCGCGGCGCAACGACGTCAGCCGCGAGATCGGCCGCATGAAGGAGCGCCCACCGCAGATCATCGCGGAGATGCGGGCGGTGGGCGACCGCATCCGCGAACTCGAGGCGACCCTGGGCGGCCTGGAGACGGAACTGAACAACCTGGCCCTGCAACTGCCGAACCTTCCGGCGCCGGACGTGCCCGTCGGTGAGGACGAACGTGACAACGTGGTGGTGGCGGACTGGGGCGAGCCCCGGGCTTTCGACTTCACGCCACAGCCCCACTGGGAGATCGGTGAGCGCCTGAACATCATCGACTTCGAACGGGGCGTCAAGCTCGCGGGGTCACGCTTTTATGTGCTCAAGGGCTTCGGGTACCGTCTCCAGAGGTCGCTGATCAATTTCATGCTGGACCTCCACGCCACCGAACATGGATACCGCGAAATCTATCCACCTTTTATGGTCAAGAAAGAGACTATGACCGGCTCGGGCAACCTGCCCAAGTTTGCCGATAATCTTTACCACGACGCCGAGGAAGACTTCTGGTTCGTCCCCACCGCCGAGGTCCCCCTTACCAGCATGCACCGGGATGAAATACTGGAACCGGGCGCCTTGCCCATTTACTACGTCGCCTACACGGCATGCTTCCGGCGGGAAAAAATGGCCGCCGGCAAAGACACACGCGGCATAAAAAGGGGACATCAGTTCGATAAAGTGGAGATGTACAAGTTTGTCGAACCACAAACCTCCGAGGAAGAACTACAAAAAATGGTACGGGACGCCGAGGATGTTTGCCTCCGCCTCGGGTTGCCGTGGCGGGTGGTGCAACTGTGTACCGGGGATATCGGCTTCGCCTCAATGAAGTCCTACGATATTGAAGTGTGGGCTCCGGGCTCGGCGGAATGGCTGGAGGTCAGCTCCTGCAGCAACTGCGGCGATTTCCAGGCCCGCCGGGCCAATGTCAAGTACCGGCCGGCCCCGGGGGAGAAGGCGCAACTTCCCCATACCCTGAACGGATCGGGACTGGCCCTGCCCAGGATCGTCATTGCCGTCCTGGAGAATTACCAGCAGCCGGATGGCAGCGTGGTCGTGCCGGAGGCGCTCAGGCCTTACATGAAGGTTGATGTGATCAAGTAGCAAAATGCATTTGCTTGCTATTGATGTCGGGGGCGGCACCCAGGACATTCTTCTTCTGGATACCGGGACCAACGTTGAAAACAGCGTCAAGATGGTCATGCCTTCGCCGACGCGCATTGTCGCCGGCAAGATAGCTGAGGCGGCAAAAAGGAAACAAAAAGTCCTTTTTTTCGGTGTTACCATGGGAGGCGGCCCCAGCCGCCATGCCCTGGAAAGCTATTTGCAGCACGACCTGACGGCATATGCCACTCCCCAGGCCGCCTGCACCTTCGATGACGACCTTGAAGAAGTCAGGCGGATGGGGGTAAAGGTTGTAACCCTGGAACAGGCAAACAAGCTCCGCGGCGTGAGCTGCATCGAACTGCGGGATATCGACCTCGAAGCTATAAAGAAGGCCGTCGAACTGTTCGGTGTTTCTTCCAGGTTCGATGCCATCGCCATTGCCGCGCTCGACCATGGCGCCGCGCCCAGCGGCTTCTCCGACCGGGTCTTCCGCTTCCAGCACCTGAAACAAAAGGTCCAGGAACGGAACGAGCTGATCTCTCTTGCCTACCTGCGGGACGAAATCCCGGACTACCTCACCCGCATGAAGGCCATTGCCGGCAGCGTCGACCGCGATCTGCCGCTTCTGGTCATGGATACCGGCCCCGCCGCGGCCATCGGGGCCTTTCTGGATGAACAGGTAGCCAGACAGGGGCATACCGTGGTGGCCAATATCGGCAATTTCCATACCCTGGCCTTCCATCTTCATGACGACAAAGTACTGGGCCTCTTCGAGCACCATACCGAACTGCTGGATGCCGGCAAGCTGGACACCCTGATCGAGAAGCTGGCCAGAGGGAATCTGAAGAACGGTGAGGTCTTCGACCAGGGCGGGCACGGCAACTTCGTCCTCGAAGGGGATGCAGCCCCTTTTTTCCTGGCGGTCTGCGGTCCCCGCCGCAACATCATGAAGCAGTCCAGGCTTCATCCCTATTTTGTAGCCCCCTTCGGCGACATGATGCTCACCGGTTGTTTTGGGCTGGCTTCTGCCTTCAGCCTGAGGTTCCCCCGGTGGCGCGAAGAAATCCGCAGCAGTCTGAACAGTCGAACGGTCTGAGCAGCCGAACAGCCCGTAGGGGCGAACCAGAGCCTAGCCCGACTTGGCTGTTATCTCAAAGACCCTCGGGGGCTTTATCAGGGCCAGTACCGCCGGAATGCTGCACAGGAGATCGATGACCGGCACCAGGGGAACGATGCCGAGATGCAACGCGATCCTCTTCACCGGACCCATCGGCGTTCGCCTGAGGTTCTCCCAA
>CAZFEA010000349.1:0-3855 GCA_964518085.1 uncultured Dehalococcoidia bacterium | reverse complement strand
ACCGTCTGGCACCTGACCAGTGGTACCGGCTCGCCGGCGATGCCGCCGGCCACCTTGTATTCATCGGTGCCGTAGGGCAGCTTGGCGGTGGCCACGTAGCCGATGTTGGGTGAGGCGCCGAGGACGATGGCCGCCTCCAGGAAGGGTTTACCTCTGGCCCGTGCCCGTTCCCAGTGCTCCCTCAGGTGCTGGCCGGAAAGGGCGCAGATGCCCAGGCGGTTGGGGCTTTTGAGCATGGCCCGGTAGTTGCCGATGTTGGTGGTCCCCGTTTCCGGGTCCTTGGTCACCCAGTTGGCGGCGGTGAGGTATGGGGCATTGTCCATACCCGGGGTGGAGATGGGTATGGGGAACTCCTCGAGGCCGCCGTGCTCCATGAGGCTGTCACCCTTATGGATAACCTCCTGGACGGGGCCGCTATCGACCATGACCGGGTTGACCGGGTGCAGTTCGGCCTGTGCCCACCTTTCGTTGATCTCCGCGGGCTTGCACTGCATGCCCAGGGCGTAGATGTCCCGGGAAGCGGCATGGCAGGCCAGCAGTACCGGGATATCGTATTTCTTGCCCTTGACGTCGACCACGTTTTCGAAGATGAAGGACTTTCTTTCCGATTCCGGCAGTCCCCGGAACTGCCAGCGGACCAGGGGGTGCAGTTCGGTTTCCTTGACAATCGGCCGCTTGATGCGGACCAGTTTTCCCGCGGCCTCCAGGGCCTTGAGGTGTTCCCGCAGGTCTTTGTAGTAAGCCATGGGTTCCTCCTCGGTAGTTAGTAGTGGCACGCTGCTGCGTGCCCGTCAGTAGCCAGTAGCGAGAAGACAGAAGACGGAAGTCAGAAGTCAGAAGACAGCAGAAAGACGTCAAAGGTCAGTTGGCCGTTTGGCCTCGAGTCCTGACTCCTATCTCCTATCTCCTATTTCCTATCTGCTATCTCTTAGCCGCCTCTTTTTGACATCAGCTTGGCGAAATCGGGCTGGATGGCCCGCACCGCGGCTATTTGTTCGTCGGTGAGCCATTTTTTTAGATCGACCCGGTCGACGGGATAGCGCCCGCGCTCGAAGCCCCATTTTTCGCTGAACGGCACCGTGCAGTCCAGTCCCAGGCCGCCGGGATAGTAGAAGTCGCCGGCGAGCTTCCCTGATTTGCCCACCCTCTCCAGGGGCATCATCGGCGATCCCCTGCCGCCTACCGTGCCGCGGAGCAGACCGGTGGCCGGGTCCAGCCGGGTGATGATGGCCCACATAACGTCGTCGGCGCTGTAGATGTCAACATCCTCGTCTACGGCGACAACGAGGTAGAGACCCTGGGTGGCGCCAAAAGCGGCGGTAATAATGTTCTTGGGATAGCCGTCGTCGGCGGGACGGCGCTTCTCGACCTGGAAGATCACATGCGCCCGGGGGCCAACGCCATCGAGGATGTACACATCCTTGACCAGGCCCGGTATCAGCCTGTCGGCCAGCTCATAGAGGCATGCCTCCCGCAGCATGGCGCACAGGATGTCGCCCTCATAGGAATGGGCCAGGGGGCTGAAGAAAATCGGGCGGTCTTTGCGGTGGGTAATGGCTGTGGCCTGGAACTTGAAGGTCTTCATGGCCCGCCCCATGTAGCCGGGCCATTCCGGGAAGAACGGCGCCGACCCGTAGGCTTCCACCTTGTTGGCCTCGGAGCTTTCCCATACCCTCTGGGTGGTGTCCATGTAGCCTTCGATGACCCACTCGGCCTCGGCGATGGCATAGGCATCGACCGTCTTGCACTTGACGATCTCGACGGGAAACCCCTGTATGGCGCCGGCGATGCCCAGCTTATCGGTGCCCCGTGGGAGCAGGGTGTGCATTACGGTACCGCCGGCGACATAGGTCACCGCCGGGGGATTGCCGATGTTGATGGTCATGGGCACTCTTTCACCGCGATGTACGAAGAAGCTGTCCCCCAGGTGGGTTCCGACGAAGGCCTGCATGCTGGCCCAGTCTTTTGCCTGGAAGTGGGTGCGGTTGAAAGACACGTGGGTGCCGCCCTTGAAGTATTTGCCGCTGATGAACATGTTGCCACCGCCGATGATACGGCCGCCGTCCTTCACGGTGTGCTTCAATACCGGCAGGTAGCCGGGCACATCAAGATTTTCGGTAATCACCACCTCCTGGCAGGGCGCCCTTTCCACGACCTTCGGTTTGATGGGATTATTCATTGCTTCGATGTTCTGAAACTTGAATTTCCGGTGGTCATCGATTCCGAACATTTTGGCGATGCGGTCGCGCCGGGCAAAGATGTTGCCCACATCCCTGGCATGAGGGTACCCTTTGATGTTTTCAAAGAGAAGGGCCGGTCCGGACTCAAGGGCCATCTGGATTCCCGAAATTTCATAGATAGGGTCCACTTCGCCTTTTATCCGGAGCAGCTCACCTTCCTTCTCCAGGAAGTCAAGGGTGGTCCTGAGATTTTTCAGGTTTGCATTCTTGTTGTTGGAAGCCATTTTGTCTCCTGATTCTAAATCTTGAAAACCACGCACGCAGGCAACCCTTGTGGTTGCCCCTCCCCCTTTCGCAAAAGGGGGGGGATTTTCCCCGTTGCTGCCCCTTTGAAAAAGGGAGAGGGGGCCGGCACGCAGGTCGGCCCCTACAGCTTGCCTTCGGCGGCCATCTTTTCGCGGACGATCTGCTGGAGTAGTTTCTTGTCGATCTTCTGGTCGGCGGCCACCATGGGGAAGCGATCGATGATTTCCAGGCGCTCGGGAATCTTGAACTTGGCGATATTCTTCTCTATGAGGAAGGCCACCATCTCCTCGAAGGCCAGGGTCTGACCTGGCTTGGGCACGACAAAGGCGCAGGCGCGTTCTCCCATGATAGGGTCGGGCATGGCCACTACAGCTATTGAGCCAACCTTGGGATGCAGTATCATCAGGTTCTCGATCTCAACCGGGTAGATGTTCTGCCCGCCGCGGATAATCATGTCTTTCTTGCGGCCGACAATGGCGATGTTGCCCTTACCGTCCCATTTTCCCAGATCGCCCATCTGAAACCAGCCATCAGAAGTCCAGCCATGGGAGGTGGCATCCGTATCCTTGAAATACCCGGATACGAATGTCGGGCCGCGCACCCAAACTTCGCCCACCGCGCCGGCGGGCACCTCGTTGCCGTTGTCATCTACGAGTTTCATTTCCACCCCGGTCATGGGGCGTCCCGCGGTCAAATAGCGGACTTCCTGGGAATCTCTGGGGGAATGCATCATTGAGCCGCCGGAATCTACCGCGCCGTAGGACTGGACTATCGGGCAACCGAGCTTGGCCTCGGCTTCCGTGCCCAGTTGGTAGCTCAAGGGCGCCCCGGTGCATACCACTACCCGCAGCGACCTGATGTCGTATTTGCCAAAATTGGGATGGCGGATTACCATGGCCAACTGAGCAGGGACGAAACCGGTAAAGGTGACCTTTTCCTTTTCGATTAATTGCAGCGTCGCCTCAGCTTCGAAATGCTCCAGGATAACCTGCCGGGCGCCGATCAATGGGGCCGACCAGTAGGCGGCATGGTTCGGCCCGGTTGCCGCCGGGCCGACTACAGCGATGACCTCATTGCAGTCCATTTCCCAGCCCCGGGCATAAACGCGGCCGATATAAACGCGGCTGCATACCGGATGTTCCACGAATTTGGGAAAGCCGGTGGTGCCACTGGTAGTCAATACCAGGCTGTATTCGTCCGCAGGGCAGGCATTCTTTCGCAAGAAGTCGGGAGGATAGCGCTCCTCGAGGGGCTTCTCCAGAATGCTCTTTAATTGAACCGTCCCCGGTGGCGTGTCATCCCAGACGGTTATTACGTGTTTGAGATTGGGCAAATTAGGCTTCAGTTCCTGGACCATCTGCAGATAGTC
>CAZFEA010000348.1:0-3870 GCA_964518085.1 uncultured Dehalococcoidia bacterium | reverse complement strand
CCAGGGCGCTTCGCAAGAAGTCCTGTTTCTCGACCTCCGCAGGTCCGGCATGGGGGATGGTTGCGGGTAGCTTTATCTGGACGGTCCACACCGTGGCCATAAGGTATATCGCTGCCTGGATGAAATAGGAAATGCCCACCCCGAAGGCATTGATTACCAGACCGGCAATGGCCGGACCCACCCCGCGGCTGGCATTGTGGGCAGCGGCATTGAGAGAAATGGCATTTAATAGATGTTTCTCCCCCACCAGGTCGCTGATCATTACTGACCTGGCCGGCTGCTGAAAGGCGTGGACGGTGCCGGCCATAACGGCGGTCACATAGATATGCCACAACTCGACTGTCCCGGTCACCACCATCACTGCCAGCAAGAGGTTCAAGAAGGCATTCACCGCCTGGGCAACGATAAGCTGGGTCTTTCTTCCGTACCGGTCGGCGGCAACGCCGGCGATCACTCCAAGAAAGAGCATCGGCACACCCCGTGCCGCGCTCACCAACCCCAATTGCATCGGCGAATGAGTCATGCTGTAGATGAGCCATGTGCGGGAGACCTGGTCCATCCACTGGCCCATGCCTGTGCTTACCTGGCCCAGCCACAGGTAACGAAACCCCTGAATGCCGAGAGATTCGAAGGTGCGGATAGCGCGCAGGGCCATAACCCTTAATTATAGTCCCCTGGCCGGAGGGGTTCAAAACGGGACAGAAAAATTGTAAGATTGAGATATTGGTAGAAGATAGAAGTCAGAAGAAAGAAGGAGTGGCGCTACTGGCTACTGGCTCCGGCACGCGGCAGCGTGCCGCTACTGACTACTTGTCTACTGACTTATTGTCGAAGCCAATTTTTCAATCGTAAGGGAGGCCCAAATGCACACCATAATCGTTCTCATCAGCATTGCCATCCTGGGACTGGGCGCAGGTCTTCCCCTTTCCGGCTGCCGGGCGCAGGGTAAGGACCTTCCCTTCAGATTGTTGCCCGATCCGCAGGTATGGACCCTGGGCAAGGACGAGCCGGCATATTTCGTGGTCACTGAAAAGAACTGGAAAAGCCTCTTCCCGGCGTTGCCACCGGGCGCCGACCTGGCCAATAACATCTACATTGTGGCCTCATGGGGGGTCAAGCCCAACACCGGCTTCAATCTGTCCATGATAGGACTGCGGGAGATCGGCGCCGGGTTGCAGGTGGCGCTGAACATGGAGGAGCCCCAGCCCAGCCAGTTCTACGCCCAGGTGCTGGTCCACCCGGCGACGGTGGCCGAGGTAGCCAGGAAATCCCTGCCGCCTGGCGCGAAGCTAACAGTGGAGTTCATCAACCAGCGGGCCTTCCGCGTGGCGAGGGTGGAGGTCGAGCTGTAATAATCCTGTCCGAGCCCAAAACCGTCCCGGTAACATGGGTACCGTGACCGGAGACGGTACTGGCGATATTGGTATCGATAAACGGCTACGAGAAGCATCATGATGACCTTCTTCCTTACGCAGGGCGGCAACTATTACCGAGCTATCCAGTGTGACGATCTCGGCCAAGTCTATTTTTCCCTCTGCTCGCGAATCTCTTCCAATGCGGATGGGCCCGACCACGTCGCTGAGACCTCTTCCGAGGCTTTCAAGAGGTCTTTCCATGCCAGGTTCGCCCTGGTTCGATCGGTGGGCGCCTGAAGTATCAAGGCCGCCCTTAATTTGGCGATTTCATGGCTCAGCCTGTCGAGACGTTTCTTGAAAACTTTTTCGTCCAGGGGGTTTCCGGTCTTCGATGCCTTTAAGATCATGGTTTTCTCAACAACTTCAAGTTTGTTTTCCTATTATAGCAAAGGCAGGTTAAGACTGTAGGCCATCCCAGGCAACGCAGTCACCATAGGGAACGGCAACACGGAACAGGAACTATGCCCGGAACAGTCTTCTTGCGTTGCCGCCCAGGATATTCGCCTTGTCCCGCTCGGAGATGTCCAGTCGCTTGATTCCGGACACGTAAGCCCTGAAGTCGGCAGGCCGGCGCATCTCAAAGGGGTAATCGGTGGCAAAGCAGAGCCGGTCCGGTCTCACGCCCAGCAGGGCCTGTTTGACCGCGGGAATCCAGCCGCCGGCGCCGGCCAGGTTGAGGTACATCCGGTCGAAGAGCCGGTTAAACCTTTTTTCCAGCCCCAGGTCCTGGAATTCCCGGATGGTCCTGGGGCGCCCCCCGGACTCTATGGAGGTGGTATCCTCAGGTGGGAAATAAGACATGAGCTTGGCGCGAAGGAAGGGCACGCCCCCGCCGTAATGGGCGAACAGAAAATTCAGTTCCGGATAATGGGGAAGCACCCCCAGCAGGCATTCCGCGAAAGCCTTGAGTATTTCGTACTCGCGTGAGATTCCCGGGCTCATGTTATATTTGTCGCCGCCCCAAATCGGCATCCTGGTAGTGGGATGCACCATCACCGGGATGCCGAGCCGGGCCACCTCACCGAAAAAGGGCTTCAATCGCTCGTCGTCCAGTCTGACATCGCGGACTGAGGTCAATACCGTCACCCCTTTTAGCCCCAGAACGGTGACCGCGCGGTCGAGCTCATCAATGGCCGGCTGGCCTTCCAGGTAGGGCACGTGGGCCAGGGGAATGAACCTGCCGGGATACTCCTTCTGCAGCCGCGCCAGGCCATCGTTGATGATCCGGCAGACTTCCAGACCTGCCAGGGACCATGAAGCGACGCCGATCAGGGCCATGTCTATGCCGACCTCGTCCATGTGCCGGAGCTGGGCTTCGGCATTGAACATCAGTTCCTGGGCAGGTCCCGGCTTTTCGATCCGGTTGCGAAAATCGAGATCGGCTGCGGTCGCTTTGGGGCCCGCCGCCGCCAGCCTGGCGGCTTCGATCGGTATATGGTGAAACTCGGTATCTACAATGAAATATTTACCTGGCATTCCGGCGTACCTGCCTGTTTAAGAATCGATTCACGCTTGTCCGGCCCGCTGCTCCAACCAGCGTTTCAATGACGCCTGGCTCTCTCCCGAATGGCGACCCGCCAGCAGGTTTTGAACGCTAATGTCCTCATCCAGATCGTCCCAGTGAATGCCCTCGCCTTTCCCAATCAACCGCCAGTTGGTACGTTCCTTTGGGGTAGCATGAAATAACCTCGGATACCATGTCACCGGCGCAGAGATGGTTCTCCCATCGCTCAACTCCACGGTTAGCCCCTCGTCGGTGACAGCAACACTGACGGCGTCTGCAATTTTCATTTCAACTCTGGAAGTAGTCATGCCATGCCCATCTGTTACCATGCTCCAAGAGCCATCAGTAGCCTAATTAACGTGCCACCATTGGACAAACATCGGAATTTTATTCAAGTCAGAGCGTTCCCGCCAATGATTGCGGGCCGGGTTTCTGTGACGCGGTGTCGGACAGTCTCGGACCGTTCCGGTGGCAAAAGTTTTGTTCCCGACCTCGGAGCAGAATCATAGCACAATCATAGTCAGAAATCGAGCCAATCTCTACACCACAAATTCCATCCAGATAGCTCTTGATCTCGCTGTCAAAGTCTTTACTCTTCTACAGAGCCAATTCTACAGCCTTCGTGATGCAGTTTCTCAAGCACTCCGGCACGTCATTGGCATCATTGAGATTCTTCGCCAGAGCTAGACCCAATTTGGGTTTGTCCAGTATACCTGATTCTCTCAGTAGTTTGTCAGCGAATCCCTGTGGAGGGTCTCGGAGTGCAGCAACTTTTTGGGGTGTCCAAGCATCAGATTTCGTCTCAGCACTCAATACCTTCGCCCAGACTAGGTCTGAAAACGAGAATTCAAAATGATCAGGGCCGATAAAATGCACTTGTTGCGGAGGATTGAATCCTGTCAATCTCCAGGATCTTTGACCCACCTGTCGCCACGATCATTGACCCACCCG
>CAZFEA010000347.1:0-3895 GCA_964518085.1 uncultured Dehalococcoidia bacterium | reverse complement strand
GAGACCTTTCGCCAACCAGACCATCCAGGAGGCGGATGTCATCCTGGCCCTGGGGTCGCCCTTTACCGAGTTCACCACCATCTGGTTTGAGAACAAGGTTGTACCCAGGCAGGCGCGCATAGTGGAAATCGATGTCGACTCGGGCGAGATGGGGAAGATTTTTCCGGTGGAGGCCGGCGTCGCCGGCGACATCAGGGCAATCCTCGCCTCCCTGGGCAAGGAGATCGAACAACAGAGGAAGTCCAAAGGTCCCCCTTTGAGGGAAGTTCCCCGGGTAAAGGAGCTGCTTGACGGCAAGGCCCGCTGGGAGGCATCGGTCGAAGCGGCAAGAAAGTCCTCGCAGGTCCCGATCAACCCCCACCGGCTGATGAGCGACCTGCGCCAGGTGTTGCCCGCCGGCGCCCTGGTGGTGGGACAGTCCGGGGGCACCCACGGCTGGTTTGAATACGCCTTCGACTCATTCACCCACACCCTGGACATAGGTAGCTGGCACCCCCTGGGGGCCGAGTACTGTGAGACCCTGGGAGCGAGGCTGGCCATGCCCGACCGGGTGGCGGTCTGCATTACCGGCGACGGCTCCATGATGATGACTCTCTCTGAAATCGCCACCGCGGTGAAATACAATATCCCGGTGCTGGCGGTGGTCTGTCACAATGACGTGTTCGGCAATATGCGTTACAGCCAGATCGCCCGCTTCGGCAGCCGCTTCATGGGCACCGACCTGCATATCCCCAATCTCAGCAACGTCGCCAGGGAGCTCGGCGCCTGGGCGGAAAGGGTGATCGATCCCGGGCAGATCATCCCCGCGGTGGAGCGCGCCCTGGAATCCGGGAAGCCTGCCCTTCTGGAAGTAATGGTCGATAGTTCGGCCGCCGGGCTCCAGCCTCCGGAACGTCCGGGAAGATAATCCATGAAAGTCCCTAAACAACAGGATTGTGCGCAAAATGGAAAGAAAAAATCCTAAATCCGAAGTTCTAAATACTAAACAAATTCGAACACTAAAATTTCAAAACTGGAAAATAAAGAGGCGACCTGGTAAAACTTCCATTTTCGGAAATTGGAATTGCGATTACGGAGATTATTGTTGAATCTCTGCGTTGTCCCTATTCATAATCTCTTTAATCTGTCTCTAATCTCAGTAATCTATTAACAAATTTCGGCCTATCAATGAAGCCGGCAAAAGAAGATTCTTTTGGTTCCAGCTTGTCCGGGCTAGGAGAAGGAAAGATGAATCGACTGCAAGTCCTGGTTATTGCCGTAATAGCGATGCTTGGCGCCGCCTGCGGCGTGTCAACGCCGGCCCAGCCTTCGCCGGTGGCCACGGGAACCGTGGCAGCGCCTTCGGGAAAATGGGAGACCATGGTGCAAGAGGCCAAGAAAGAAGGCAGGGTGATACTATATGTAAACTGGAGGCCGGGAACAAGGGTGCTGCTCACCCAGGCGTTCAAAGACGCCTACGGGATAGACCTGGAGTTCGTTCCCTTCAGCCGGGGGGCTGAAATGCTGGCCAGGGCCCAGGCTGAGAAGGTTGCCGGGCTAAGGGTGGTCGACGTCCTGGGCGGCGGCGCGGGAACGCTTCTTTCCTTTAAGCAGGCGGGCTTACTGGGCTCGTCCCTGGAGCCCATTCTCACGGCGCCCGAGGTGACCAATCCCGCTGCCTGGCACGGCGGGAAATTGCCCTTCCTCGATAGTGAGAAACGCATGATCGGCATGGTGGCCACCCCGCAGCGTCGCATCCTGTATAACACCGAGATGGTGCGGCCGGATGAAGTCACCGGTTACAGGGACCTGCTCAAGCCACTGTACAAAGACAAGATTATCCTGAATGACCCCACCGTCACCGGAGCCGGGGTGGGGTGGTTCGCTGATCTGGCCCGGGACTTATGGAATTTAGAGGAAGCCTCTGAATTCCTCCGCCAGTTGATCCGGCAACAAAATGTGGCTATCGTCAGAGACAACCGGATGGTCGTCGAGCAGGTTGCCAGGGGGAAATACTCGGTGGGTATAGCGCCTACCAGCGACATGGTGGCGGAGTTCATCCAGGTCAAAGCGCCGCTGAACTTCGTAGTGCTCAAGGAGGGCGTCCTGGTGGCGCCAGGAGGCGGGGCGATGGGTTTGGCGGTCGACCCTCCCCACTCCAATGCCACTACCCTTTTTGTAAACTGGCTGTTGACCAAAGAAGGGCAGAAGCTATTCGCCATCCAGGGGTTCGGGAGTCCTAGCTTCCGCCAGGACGTCCCGGTGGAAGGCCTGCCACCCATTCTGCTGCTCACTCCGGGCGAAAAGTTCTGGGTGGACACCGAGGAAATTAACATTTTCCGGTCAGAGATGCTCGGTGTTTCCAAGAAAGTGATAGAAGAGACCAGGCGCTAGCCTCCTATATTCTGTCTTCTCGGAAATGCAAGAGCGGGCCAACGGCCCGCGGCTACGGCTTTCGCATCGTCTTCCGTGACAAGACTCCGTCAATGATGGTAATATCGTCACGGAAAGATTGCTTTGACTGACAAGCGTTCGGTTTCCCTCCTGCCGGTCTGCCTCATCGGGTTTCTGAATTTCACCAGCATGACGCTGCTTTACCCGGTGGTGCCGCCGTATGCCACCTCCCTCGGCGCCACGGTGGCCCTGGCCGGCCTGGCCGTCGCCCTGCAACCCTACGTGGCCGCCGTGACCCAGGCCCCCGTCGGGATGCTGTCCGATCGCATGGGCAGGCGCAAGCTGCTCATAGCCGGCATCCTCGCGCACATTGCTTCTTATTTCCTGTATCTCACGACCACGACCCTGCCGGGCTTGATGGCGGTGAGGGCATTGAACGGACTGGGCAATGCCGCTTTTTTTCCCGCCGCCCAGGCGCTGGTAGTGGACATCGCCGCTAAGGAAAAACGGGGTGAGGCGCTGGGCTACTTCGCCACCGGCACCCAACTGGGAAGCATGGCCGGGCCGGCGCTGGGGGGCTTCATACTGAGGAATGTCAACTTCGAGGCAGCCTTCCTGGCCAGCGCCTTTTTTTCCATCATCGGCCTGGCAGTGGCCTTGAGCCAGATCAAACATGCCGGGGCCGGCGGACCGCTGGCTGCTGGCACCGAGAATCTCACCTTGAAGTGGCTGTTCCAGGGAGGCGCCACCATGTCCATGATGGCAACCTTGATGGTCCAGGTGGTCATCGCCAGCGTCATCTCCTTCCTGCCGCTGTACGGGGTGCAGATCGGAATAGACATCGCCGGCGTCGGACTTATCATCGCCACCATTTACATCGGCTCGGTCTTCACCAGGGTCCAGGCCGGGCGACTGTCGGACCGGATAGGACGGCTGCCGGTCATCCTCGGTGGCATGACCCTGTGTGCTGTTTCCGTGTTCTTTTTCTCGTTCCTCAAGACGGCGGCGCCGCTTCATGTGGCCGCGCTGGTCATGGGCATGGGGGTGGGATCGGCCCTTCCGGCCTGCGCCGCGATGATCGCCGATGCGGCGCCGCTGCGCATGAGAGGCTTTGCCATGGGACTGAACAGCGGCTCGTTCAACGCCGGGCTGGCCCTGGGGTCTACCGGCCTGGGAGTGCTGGCGGAAGCTGCCGGATTTCCGGTAATGTACCTGGTAACCTCGATCCTGGTCGGGGTTTCCATCCCCTTCGTCCTGGTAATGGTACGCCGGGCGCGCGTGTTGCGAGCGTAGCGGCGGTCCGCCGGGCCGGAGTCCGTAGGGGCGAACCAGAGAGACCCGGCTCATCGGGTCTCGTCGGCTCGCCCGCCCAGTGGCGCCACCACTACCTCGTGCCTTCCGAAACGAGCCTTGCCGGGGCGGGCTAGCCGCCTCCACCCGGCCCCACCGCCGCCCCCTGGCTAGCCCCAATACTGTTCATTTAAATAACCCTGACAGTCCTTTCAATAGGCTTACGGCATGA
>CAZFEA010000346.1:0-3898 GCA_964518085.1 uncultured Dehalococcoidia bacterium | reverse complement strand
GGGCCGCCTGTGGTACCGGTTTGTTCACTCCGGCTCTGGGTGAAGTTGCGAGACTCACAGGCAGGGCCGCCTGTGGTACCGGCCCGTTTACCCAATCGAATCCTTCTCCGCGGCAAGAAAGTCGAAGTCGTCCAGGCCCAGGCGGTTAAGGGTGGCCATTAGCGGCTTGCCGGTCTTTGGATTCCAGCCGCATTCCTGGTAAAAATCGGTGAACAGTTCCGGAAGCCATTTGGCGATGCCGAAGCCCTTGAACGGCCCATCGGGAATCGGCTCCAGGAACCTCTTGCCCAGGTTCTTGATATCTTCCTCGGGAGTCCAGCCGTGCCGCAGATGGAAGATGTGCTCCATCTGCCAGGTCCGGTTGCCCACATCCATGATCTCTTCTTTGGTTATGTCCCATCCGGTGACTGCCGCCAGGGCGTCGACGGTATCGTTTATGGTCACTCCGGACTCGCCAAACCAGCATGCCCCGGCATTGCCGCTGGCGATCCGGAACAGGCCGCCGGTGTAGCTCTCGCGGGCCTTGCCTTCCTTGGATTCCATGTTGTGCGTTTTCTGGGGATAACCCAGTTCGGGCCAGGGACCGACCTCGAAACCCTGGAAGCGAGGCTTGCCGCCTCCGGTGGTGGTCATCTGTCCCAGCATCTGGGTGGTGTAGGGTCGCCAGTCATGCAGCGCCGGGGCGCCGCCCTTGATATGCACCACCATTTTCTGTGCTTCCGGCCCGATGGCCTCAGCCAGGGCCTTCGGTCCCTCGGCCATAAGCTTGCCCAGCCAGCCTTCCTTCCGGGTGGTCTTGTGAATCAGTTGCTCGGCTGCCTCTGCATTTCCCCAGGTGAGCTCCAGTCCATCGGTCTGGGTCTTGTTTATCAGGCCCCGGGCATAGGCCTCGAAGGCCAGGCCGGCGGCGCAACCCCAGTGGCAGCCGTCTATCCCTTGCCGGTTGATCACATCAGCCAGGTAATAGACGTCAGGTCCCCCGATGCCCAGGGTATAAAAGGCTTCAAGCTGCTCGCTGCCTCCGTTCACCGTCGACTTATATCCGGAGTGTTTTCCGGTGGTAATCCGTACGTCATACGGGCATTGCTTGTTGCACTCGTAGCACGGCCTGGGCGTGTATTCCTGCAGATTCATATCCCTGGTCACCTCAGGGAAGACGCTGCTTTGCCAGTTCTTGTAAACGATGGTTTTCAAAACGTCGGGATACCCGGCGCCCCATCTGTCCTGGGGATAGTTGTAAGCCCTTATCTTGCTGCGCCAGCTCAGACCGGCATCGGCCAGTTTCTGGCTGTACTTCACAAACAGCTTCCTGGTGCCGTAGACGGCGATGGCTTTCAGCTTCTTCGAGCCGAAAACCGCTCCGGCGCCGTGGGAGGAGGAATGGTTGAGCCCGGTGGCAACCAGCGCCGCCGGCAAGAGATTTTCGCCGGCGGGACCGATGCTCATTACCTCGGCCTGGCTTTGGCCGGTCTCTTGCCGTACCAGTTCCATGGTCTGGTAACAGTCCTTGCCCCATAGGCCGGACCCATCCTTCAGCTCAGCCTTGCCGTTGTTGATAAAGAGGTATACCGGTTTCGCAGAGGCGCCGTTGATTATGATCCCGTCATAGCCCGAGAATTTAAGCTGGGCGCCAAAATAACCGGCAGCGATGGCGCTGGTTATGGCGCCGGCAGTGCCGTCCAGAAACCGCGTGATGGAATTAAAAGCGGTCACCGTCACCACGGTGCCGGCGGGTGTCTTGCCGTTCCCGGTGAGGGGGCCGGTCATTACCGTTATCGGGTTGGCCGGGTCCAGGGGATTAGCGCCTGCGGGCAACTCGTGCATAATCGCCAGTTGCCCCAGCCCCTGGCCGCCCAGGTACTGCCGGAGTATCTTATCGTCCGGTAGATTGAGGTCCGAAAGGGCGCCGGTGGCCAGGTCCACACGGAGAATCTTGCCCATATACCCGCCGGGTGGCAGGGTGGCGCGCCGCCGCGGGAAGATGGAATCTTTCTTGAGGAATACTTCGAAGCCCTGTTCCTTGCGCAAGATGGTACCTCCTACTTTATTTTTGAATCGTGGCGCGACAGGCTGGAAAGCCTATCGTGGCGCGACAGGCTGGAAAGCCTATCGTACCGGCGACAGGCTGGAAAGTGCTCGTGAGGTACGACAGGCTTTCCAGCCTGTCGATCCAGCCTGTCGACTGTTCACACCAGCGGAGCAAATACCCCGGCCTTGATCAGGGAATATCTCATGGAGAACCCGCCCACCAGTTCGCAAAATGCGGCGAAGGCTATTACTGTCGATGAAAGAGTCGAAGACAGGCCAATCAGCAGCACTGCAATGGGCACCGCCAGTCCCACCAGAAGCACCCCGGGGATAAACACCCCGGCGACGCGACCCTTGAACAGGTCGGTCACCGATCTTTTTGCCGCCGGGCCGGCATAATATACCGTCCACAGGTAGACAATCATGAGGAAAGCGCAAACAGCCAGAAGCCATCTGGCCAGCCCCTCGATGCTTTCCAGTTTCAGGGTCCCCGCCGGGACAAAGGGCGACATGAATAATATCAGTCCGGTGCCGCCCAGGAAGGAATAGGCCAGCATCAGGACCGGCACCATGGTGGTATTCCACGCCTGGACCCCGGTGGCCCCGGCAATGATGAAGCCGGTGCCGGCGATCATGGCAAAGGCCGAAAAAGCGGCCAGTGTCCAGAGCACCGGATAAATGCCCTCCAGGGGCAGGCCGCCCAGGGCATTGTGCATGAAGGGAAAAACGCGCGTAGACCAGGCAACCAACTGGAGCAGAGGAAATATGCTGAACATCATTTCCGCCACCATGGTACGCGAGACCCACGATGTATTGGGTCGCATCAGCAGGCGCCAGAAGCGGAAGGGATGTCCCAGGAAGATCATGTGCGCCGGGAATTTGAGAACGATGACAATCAGGTAGGCCAGCGCCGCCCCGTAGAAAACGTTCTGCATCAGGGAGACCAGGTAGAGCCCGCCGGCTATGCCTCCGGTGAAGAAGGCAATGATGATGAAGATGCCCCTTCCATCCACCCACTCCCGTTGGGGGGTAAAGTCAGCCATATATTTGGCGTAATTTATTCTTGCCATGT
The DNA here is from genome assembly GCA_964518085.1 of uncultured Dehalococcoidia bacterium. Classification (GTDB taxonomy): domain Bacteria; phylum Chloroflexota; class Dehalococcoidia; order JACQUA01; family JACQUA01; genus JACQUA01. The sequence goes on along the minus strand of CAZFEA010000346.1, from coordinate 798 downwards.
CACGGCCATCCTTTCTTGGTTTGGACATATGTTAGCATAACTGTGGTAAGTTTCAAATTTGGAGGAGTCGTCCCCACTTCTGCCTCGTCTGTTCTTCCAATTGCCGGCTCATCTTGATTGGCTTCGGAAACCTGGCGTTCCATTCGAAGGGCCGGCAGGCATTGATCAGGGCGCGGGAACTGACCGGGGCGTCCGTCGGCTTTGGCACCACGGGGTCCAGGGGGATGCTTCGGGTTTCCCTGACGATGTCGATATCGCGTGCCGGGTCGGTGCGGGTCGTCAGCGCCCACAGCACCTCGTCCCTGTCCGTGGGGTCAATGTCCTCGTCAACCACGATGATATACCTGCCGAAGGTGTAGCCCAGGCAGGCGGCGACCAGGGCCTGTTTGGCATGGCCGGCATATCGCTGCTTGATAGAAATGGTTATCAGCAGTTGCCTTCCCGGTTCACTGAAACCGACGCCGCGCACCTCTGGAACGCCGGCATCGATCAAATCGTTGTACAGCTTTGCCGCCCGGATAAGGTCCATGAAATGACTGCGTTCGTCCGGCGGCCGGTTGGGGGGAACGCCGATCATGACCGGATCGGTCCGGAAATATACCCGCTGGATTTCGATATAGGGCTGTGGCGTATCTTCGGCCCCGCTGTAATAGCCGGTAAATTCGCCGAAGGGACCTTCGGCCCTGACCTTGCCCGGCGGACTGAAGCCGGCTATCACTATCTCAGCCTCAGCGGGCACCGGCAGGCCGGTGAGCGGCTCCCTGATCATTTTCACCGGCTCACCGCGGACGGCGCCGA
>CAZFEA010000345.1:0-3904 GCA_964518085.1 uncultured Dehalococcoidia bacterium | reverse complement strand
AACTAATCATCAAGAATACCAATAGGAGGCTAAAGAAATCATAAAATATCGCGGCTAAATCAAACAAAAATATCAATTGGCCGGAAATACTTAGGGGAGATGCTTGATGGAAATGCAAACAATCGCCAATGCTCGCCAGCGAGCAGCATTATGCAACACAACCGATGTCTCACAGGCAGGGCCGCCTGTGGTACCGGTCAATTCCGGAGAATTAAAGGCTAACTGGAAGAAGCCTATCGCTAACTGCTAACTGCTAACCGTTAATCGCTAATCGCCAATCGCTAGTTGCCAACCGCCAGCGAAGCGACTTTGTGGCCCAGGCGGATACTGTAGTTTATGCCCCGGTCTTCGGGGTATATCTGGGTGGTATTGGCCAGGAACAGGCCACTGACCGGGGTCCGGTGAGGCAAGATCAGTCTGGAATAGTTCACCGGGATCACCGGTTGGGCCGCCATGTCGCGAAAGAGGAAGCTCTTCTCCACCCACAGCGGGCTGAACTCTGGGTTAAAACGATTCAGGTAAGGCTGAAAGCGCTCCAGTAATTCGCCCCTGGTCATTGCGAGCCACGGGCTGGCCCGGCTGAGGTACTGGGGCAGGAAGATAATATGCTTGCCGTGGTAGTCTTCAGCGGAAACAAGGTTGGTGTGCTCCACCACTGCCAGGAATGGAATCGATTCGTCGGCCACATTCAGCCAGTAGGTCGAAATCAGCGGGCGGTCGAGGACCAGAACCAGGCATTGCGCCGCCTGGTAGACAAATGACCGCAGTTTAGCGCGGTAGTCCATGGGCAGGTCCGGAGCGATGTCGGCAAACGTATCCGAGGACGTTGTCACAATAGCCAGATCACAGGGAAAACCACCGGCGAGGGTTTCGACTCCTGCAACCTTACCGTTGGTAACGATGATGCGTCTCACCGGTGATGAGACGACTACCTGGCCTCCGTTATTCCGTATCCCACCGGCCAGCCGGTCTATCAGTTGTCCGAAGCTGCCGCGAAGATAGCCCAGTACCTCCTGGCTCATCCCTTTGCCGCGGGAACCCATACGGACATAAATCCGTCCCCAGAACCAGGCCATGCTGATTTCAGCGGCTCTCTCCCCGAACTTGCTTCGTAGCAGCGGACCCCAGACGACATCATAGGTGCGCTGACTGGTGTTCTTTATGATCCATTCCCTGGCAGTCGTGCTTTCCAGCTTTTGCCAGTCGCGCAGGCGCTGCAGGTACAGACCAGCTATTCCCAACCGCAGCCGGTCGATGAAGCGCAGCGGCTTGAAGCGGAGCAGGTCCAGCGGAGTGACAAAGGGATAAATGCGCCCTTCATGATAGAACGCCATTTTGGAAGGAAGCCACTCCAGCCGCGCGCCCAAACCCACCTGTTCGATGAGTTCAATGGCAACCCGGTCGCCCCGGAAGATATGATGATAAAACTTCTCCAGGGGCTGCCCGCCGACTTCGAACACACCCAGTTCACCACCAAGGTCCTTTTCCTTTTCAAAGACAGTGACCTCGTGCCCCCTCTGGCAGAGATCAAAAGCGGCCGTAAGTCCCGCGATGCCGCCGCCGACAATGGCGACTTTCACATGTCCTCTTTTCTGCTCCTCGCAGAGCGCGAAAGTGTGCCGTGCAAGGGACTGCTGTCTTATTATAGCAGGATACTCCCAGGGGCGAACCTGCGTGTTCGTCCGGCGGCGCTCTGCTCTTTATTGATTGACGTCTATTCCCCTAGATTCGTTGTGACGTGCGTTTGACAACTCAAAAAGGTAAATGTGATAATCTGGCGATTGACAGGCTGGAAAGCCTGTCGTACCGGTTTAGCGCACCCTTGCGGGATGTTTCGCTTCGCTCGCAATGACACGTGACCACATCCAAGGAGGATAACCTTGCCAGAAGAAATCAGAAAAGTTCCGCGGACCATCGAGGAGTCCGCAGCCCAGCCAGGAAAGAAAGCAACCCCTGAAACCACCTGGCGCATGGGACCGGAAGACCTACCCAAACCAAAGGGGGTAGGCTACATCCAGACCCGCTGGGACCTGTGCACCGGCTGCGGCGCCTGCGAAATGGCCTGCTCCCAGGGACATTTCGGTGTGATGGACCCGGAGTATTCGCGCATCCGCATCTTCCGCTATTTCTTGCCCTTGCCCAAGTCGGTGCAGAATGTCTGCGCCCATTGTCCGAAGGGAGAACGCGAATGCGCCAAGGCCTGCCCGCTGGACCCGCCGGCCATCTACTATGACGACAAGAATTTCCACATGACCGTGGATGCCAACCGGTGCGCCAGCTCCGGCTGTCACCAGGAGTGCATGACCGGCTGCCCCGCCGAGGTCCCGCGCCCCGCGCCCGACGGCAAGAGTGTAATGGTATGCAACCTTTGCCAGCGCGACGGAATCCGCCAGCCGCGCTGTGTCGATATTTGTCCGAACTATGCCCTCGAATTCGCCGCCCCCCAGTTCCCCCAGCACCTTGACCGCAATCATCCTGACGAAAAGGCCAAAGCCCTGGCCAGAAGGCTCTACCCGTTGAAAGAAGACCAGATACAGGCTCAACCTGGCGAAGTCTGGGGAGGAAAATAGCCATGCCGGAAAGAAAGTTCCACCTTCTCGAAGTTGACCTGACCAAACGTTCTTCACGCACACTGGACGTCACCGAGGATGTCAAGAAGTTCCTCGGCGGCCGGGGATATGGCGCCAGGCTGGTCTGGGACCGGGTGCCGCGGGGCGCCGACCCGCTGAGCCCGGCCAATGTATTGTATTTCGGCGTGGGCCCGTTGACCGGACTGTGGGGTGGAGTTACCAACATAAATGCCAAGTCGCCGTTAACCCTCCTCCATGCCGAGACCAACATGAACGGCCGCTTTGGCGCCATGATGGGAAAGGCCGGTTACGAGTCCGGTCTGCTGGTCACCGGTAAGGCCAGCAGCCCCTGCTACATATACATCAAGGATGACGCCGTCGAAATCAGGGACGCCGGCCACCTGTGGGGAAAGCTGAACCATAATTGCCAGGTGGAGCTGAAAAAGGAGCTGCGAAAAACCCTGGACGACCAGAATTTCCAGATCGCCTCCATCGGACCGGCCGGCGAACGCCTGGTGCGCAACGCCGACGTTTGCCATGATTTCTATCATCACGGCGCCCGCCTGGGTACCGGAGCGGTCATGGGCAGCAAGAACCTCAAGGCGGTGGCCGTCCGGGGCACCCGGCTGGCCCCTTACGCCTCCTCGGCCAACCTGATGAACATGGTGCGCGAATACTATCACCGCAGCGTGCCTTACAAGGCCTCGGTACGGCGCTGGGGCCATTCGGTATCTATGCCGTCGCGCTACTATGCCACCACCGAAGGCATAAAGAACAAGCAGTTGGGCTGGGACCCGATTTGCGACCAGAGCAACCCGGTAATGCTGGAGCAGCGCCACAAGGTGTGGAACGATGCCTGCGCCATGTGCCCGGCCGGCTGCAAGGTCCCCTACTTGCGCCGCGATGGCCCCCTGGGGCCGGTGGTCGGCGAAATGCGTCACGACAACGCCGGCGGATGGAATGCCAACGCCATGATCCCGGGTTATGAGCCCCAGATGTACCTTAGCCCGCTCATGGACAACTGGGGACTCGACAGTGAAGACGTCTCCGGCGTGGTTGCCTGGATGCTGGAATGCTACCAGCGCGGCATCATTACCAGGGAAGACCTCGGCGGCCTCGACCTCACCTGGGGCAACCTGGAAGCCATCAGCAAGCTGTCGGAGAAGATCGCCTACCGTGAGGGCATCGGCGACATCCTGGCCGAGGGTCTCAAATTCGCCCCGGTCAAGATCGGTCGTGGATCGGAGAAGTATGCCATGCACAGCAAGGGCGTGGCCATCACCTCCTATGAGCCGCGCGGCAGCATGATCGATGCCGTGGGGCTGGCAGCCAAC
>CAZFEA010000344.1:0-3931 GCA_964518085.1 uncultured Dehalococcoidia bacterium | reverse complement strand
AGAAGATAGAAGACAGAAGACAGAAGGAATCCCCCCACTTCTTCCTGGATATTGAATCTTGAATCTTAGATCGTTTATGCGTAAGATTACATGACTTGCATCCTCGAAAGGAGAAAGAGATGAAAAAGCTATCCATCATTGGCTCCACCGTTCTCTTGATGGCAGTTGCTATATCCTGCGCGCCGCAGGTTGCCCCGCCGCCGGCGGCGGCGCCCCAAGCCCCGGCCGACTCTGCCGGCCAAAAGCAGGGCTGGCAGGCGCAATGGGACTCGACACTGGCCGCGGCCAGGAAGGAGGGGAGGGTGGTGCTGTTTACTACCGCCGGGGCGGATATACGCGCAGCGTTCACAAAGGTGATCAAAGAGAAATACGACATCGAGATGGACTATGTCACCGGAAAAGGTGTCGAAATGATCACCAAGATACTGGCTGAAAGGCGGGCCGGGTTGTTTAATGCCGACGCCTACATGGCCGGCAGCACTTCTACCATGTCGATGCTGGTGCCCGAAGGGGTCATCGATGTAATGACCGGCGAATACATATTGCCCGATGTCAGCGACACCAGCAAGTGGTATGGCAACAAGCTGCCCTATATAGATACCGAGACCCGTATTCTGGGATTCCGCGGAAGCATCTTCTGGCCGTATACCATCAATACAACCCTGGTCAAACCGGAGGAGGTGGCGTCCTTCAGGGACCTGCTGAAGCCTGCTTTCAAAGGAAAAATAGCCATGGCCGACCCCACCATCGAGGGGGCGTCGAACTCGTTTGTTACCCTGGCGTCTGGTTATTTGCTTGACCGGGAATACATTCGAGCGCTGATCAGGCAAGAGCCGTTTTTGTCGCGAGACGAAAGACTGGTGACGGAGTGGGTGGCCCGGGGTAAATACAGCATCCTTATCGGCACCAAGCCCGACCCGATAACCGAGTTCAGAAAAGCGGGGGCACCCTTGATGTCGATCATCCCCAAAGAGGGATCGATGATTGAGCCCGGCGCCGGTTCCATCTCGGTGGTCACCAGGAGACCCCATCCGGCGGCCACCAGGATATTTATCAACTGGCTTCTGTCTAAAGAAGGGCAGACTCTTTACGCTGAGCTGGCCGGCATCGAAAGCGCCAGGGAAGACGTGTCCAAGGCTCATCTCCCGCCGGGGCTGGTGAGGGAGCCGGGGAAGAAGTACATCTTCGGTGACGATGCGTTTCGCCAGGTGGCCGACAAGGTGGTCCAGCAGTCCAAAGAGGACTTCAAACCCCTGTTGAAATGAAGCCGGTAGGGGCGAACCAGGGCGGGCTAGCCGCGCCCCCAATCCCCACCCGTGCCCGCACTGGCTAGCCCATGCGACTCACTCCGGCACGCGGCAGCGTGCCGCTACGGGGACCGGGCAAGCAAGGGCGGGCGAGCCGCCTCACCGACAGCCCACCACCGCCCCGTGGCTCGCCCCTACCGCTGGGTTCTCGCCGATCAGCGCAAGACTCGTTCATCGCCGACGCGGCGCGTTACCTTAATCTGGTCCAGGTGTTCCAGGACCGCCATGGCATATTTGCGGCTTGTCTGGAAGACGTCCCGCACCTCGGCCAGCGTGATCTTACCCCTGGCTTTGGTCTCCTCGACAATTCGCCCGACCATTTCATCATAGGCTGCCTTGCCGAAGATTACATCGGCTGACACCCTTACTACCTTGCCCCGTTCGGCCAGGTAGTTCAAGACCTCCTCATCGGGCAGGTTGTCCGACGGCGGAGAATAAGGGTTCCGGGCCACGGCTTCGAGGTACCGGGTAATGGCCCTTTCCTGCTCCTGGTTGGGCGCCGGGGCAAAGGATTGGAGGCGCACTACCGCACCTTCTTCCACCAATAAACCCTCGCGCAACATCAGGCCAAGAAATCCCAGGAAAGGCTGTTGCGCCATCTTCAGCCGGCTGCGCAATTCCTCTCTGGGAATGCCGGTGCGGAGAGGAAACTGGTCATGATAGTGCCCGGCTGCCTCTAAAGCCGCGGTCTGTTTGCGCAGGTAGCCCGGGCGGCTGAGCAGTACGCTCTTCCGTCCTTTTCCCGAGAGCGAGAAAACCCGCTGTTCCGCGATGAGTTTCTCCGCGACCCGTTCGGTCTCGGACGGTTCCAGGTTGGTCCTGGCAAGCAGCAGTTCCAATTCAACCGGCTCATTGGCCTGGAGCACGGTGAGGAAGATCTCTTCAGGACTGCCCTTCTCCAGAGAGGCCAGCTTGGTCAATACCGGCCCATAGAACCGGCGATGGCGTATGGCATGGGTCTCTATTATTTTGCCGCCGCCCAGGGTCTCGTTCGGCGACCTGATAACGAAGGGATCGCCCTTGACTACTGCCGCCGGTCTTTTCAGGATGATCTGGACCCAGCCGGTCGACCCCCCCGCCAGTTCATTTTTCTCCAGCAGGCGGACGGCGCCCTGTACTTCGGCTGCCCCGGTGTAAAACGCTACTTCGGCATTGTGAGGCACCGGGTTTTTGACCGAAGCAAGGAGGCGCAATCTGGCATCCACGGCCATAGTGGGACGGAGCCAGCCCGGAGTGGTGATGACCTGGCCCCTTTCCAGTTGCTCGGTAGAAATCCCTGACAAGTTGATTGCCACCCGGTTCCCGGGCTCGGCCTTATCAATCTTCCTCTTGTGGCTTTCGAGACCGCGGATGCGCCCTTTGAGACTGGAGGGCAGGACCTCGATTTCCTGGCCCACGGACAGGCTGCCATCTATCAGCGTTCCGGTTACAACCGTGCCGAAACCGGATATGGTGAAAATGCGCTCCACCGGGAGCCGCGGCCGCCCCAGGTCTTTCTTGGAAGGCGTGGCATCGAGAACGCGGTCGATGGTTGCGAGCAGCACATCCAGGCCTTCCCGGGTAACGGCCGAGACGCTGACGATGGGCGCCGCGGCCAGGGACGTGGTCTTGATGAGGCCCATCGCGTCCATCTCCACCAGTTCCAACCATTCGTTGTCTACCAGGTCCTTCTTGGTTATGACCACGATGCCCGAAGAAACACCGATAAGGTCCAGGATTGCCAGGTGCTCCCTGGTCTGCGGCATTACGCCCTCGTCGGCGGCGATCACCAGCAAGGCGACATCGATACCACCGACACCGGCCAGCATGTTGCTGATGAAGCGTTCGTGTCCGGGAACGTCCACAATGCTGACCTCCCGGCCGCTGAGCAAGGTGAGCCAGGCAAAGCCGAGATCAATGGTCATCCCCCGTTCTTTCTCCTCGCGGAGGCGGTCGGGGTCGGTGCCCGTCAGGGCTCTTATCAGGGCCGACTTGCCGTGGTCGACGTGGCCGGCGGTGCCCAAAACATACATGGAGTTAAAGTATCAAGTTACAAGTAACAAGTAACAAAAATGCAGGGGCGAACCATCCGCCTGAGGCGGACGGCTCGCCCTACGGCCTTCATTCCAGGACGATGCGGCCTGCCGGGTCGTCGACTACCGTGCCGACAACGGCCGCAGACCGATGCCCGCGTTCGTGAAGCTGGGCCACGATCTTGCTGGCAATTTCCCGGGTGGTTGACATAAAAAGGCCGCCGGAGGTCTGGGGATCAAAGAGGACATTTACCATCCAGTCGGGCATGCCGCCGGTATCTATCAGGGCCTCCCGGTGCACCCGGTTGCGGTGCAAGCCTCCAGGGAACACGCTTTTCCTGGCTAATTCGACCACTTTGGGAAAGAGCGGCAGCATTGCGGTCTCGATGTGCATGCCAACCCGACCCTGCACGCACATCTCCGCGGCATGTCCCAAAAACCCGAATCCGGTGATGTCGGTGCAGGCATGGGCGCCAGATGACTGCATGATTTCCGCCGCTTCCCTGTTCAGCATGGTCATGGAAGCGACCGCAGGCTTCAAATCTTCCTCGCCTACAATTCCCTGCTTGAGGCCGGTGGACAGGATGCCTGTACCCAGCGGCTTGGTGAGTA
>CAZFEA010000343.1:0-3934 GCA_964518085.1 uncultured Dehalococcoidia bacterium | reverse complement strand
TCCAGCATCGCCCTGTAAGCCGTCGGGCCGTGGGCAAGGCAGCAGGTGGCCCGGCCGATGGGCCGGCCATAGACCCTTTTCTGGTTCTCGACGATAAGGTCATAGCCCGGCCAGTTCATCAACGGGAACTGCCGGGCGCCCATGGTGCGAGCTTTTTGCTCTGCGGTCACCAGGTCATTAAGCTCAATATCGTAGACCGGCACCACGCCCTGGTGGGCTGGGCGGAGGATGTCGCCCCCCTTGACATCGAGGTTGCCGGTTAGCGCCGGAAGGATAAACCGGGCATGGAGGGCCTCGATGCTGTTGCGGATATGTTCGATGCCCATCATGCTGAAAGTAGTCGCCGGCTTGCTCCCGGCGTAAAGACGGGCCGCCTGGCGGATCTTCTCTTCCGGCACCCAGGTTATCCGGGAAACTTCTTCCGGGGTGAACTGCTTGGCCCTGGCCCGGAGCCGGTCGAAGCCGTGGCACCATTTGGCCACAAATTCGCCATCGTAAAGCTCTTCTTCGATAATTACATTTACCAGGCTCATCAACAGGGCGGCATCGGTGCCCGGCCGGAGCTGAAGCCAGAGGTCGGCCCGCTCCGCAGTCTCGGTACGGCGGGGGTCGACGACGATAAGTTTGGCCCCCTTGTTGACGCAGGCCAGTATGTTGAACCAGAGGCGGTTTTCGCCGTGGGGAGGGTTGCCACCCATGACCATGACCGCCCTGGTAACCCCCGGGCGGACTCCGGTATGGTTGGCCGGCCAGCCGACCACGATTGAAGAGACCATGTTGGTCGAGCCAAAGCAGATCGTTCCCTGGCCTACCACGTTCTGGCTTCCGAGAACATTGAAGAAGCGCGTGCGATATTCATCATGGGTACGGGAGGTACCGGAACTCGAGGCGATGGCCTCTACCCCGTATTTGTCTTTGACCTTTTTCAAACCGGCGGCGATCTCATCCAGGGCCTGGTCCCATGAGATTTGTTGCCATTTGTTTTCCCCCCGTTCCCCGGCGCGCTTGAGGGGATAAGAGAGGCGATCGGGATGGTAGAACCACTCGGCCGCGTTCCTGGACCGGGCGCAGGAGCGTACTACCGGTTTGTAGGACTCGGCATGGGGATGAAGTTCGTCCTCCAGCACCTTCGCTATCCTGCCGTTTTCCAGGTGGACCGATACGCGGCAGTGATTGTGACACCACATGCAAATGCAATGTTTGGTCTCGATGCTAGTCGCCAAATCTTTTCTCCCGGTGTCGCATAGCCCTGTCCATTTCCAGGCGGGTCTCCCGTTCCTGGATGGTCTTCCGTTTGTCGTAGAGCTTTTTCCCCCGGGCCAGGCCCAGCTCAACTTTAGCTTTGCCTGCTTTGAGGTACAGCTTCAGGGGTACTACCGTCAGGCCTTTCACCGTGATTTTCCCTATGAGCGAAGCGATCTGGTCTTTGTGCAATAGCAATTTTCTGGGGCGGCCGGGGTCGTGGTTGTAGATGCTGCCGGCATCATACGGGGCAATGTGGGAATTCAACAGCCATAGCTCGCCCTTTTCGGGGTGGGCATAGGCGTCGCGGATATGGGCCTTGCCTTCGCGGATGGATTTTATCTCGGTGCCGGTAAGGACCAGGCCGGCTTCCACGGTCTCCAGGATGGTATAGTCATGGTAGGCTTTGCGATTAAGGGAAATAACTTTGTCCGGCATCGGGACGATATTAACATAAACGTAGCTTACAGTTCAAAATTGGAATCCCCGACGCAATATGTTATATTGCGTCGGCACGCTGCAATAGCAGTGAGCGTACCCTTTCACTTTGCAACTTTGAGGATGCCATTGGACGCCACATCGGACCGGAAGTTCAGCATATTGTTCGAGGCCATACAGGATGCCATTGTAGTGGCGGACCTGCAGTCAAAGATTCTCCAGGCCAATCGCGCGGCAATGGCGATGCTAGGTTGTGGCAAAGCGGACTTGATGTATTCCAACGCGTTTGAATTCGTAGCCGATCAAAGCCGGCCGGCAGTGCGTGAGATGGTCCGGCGGGTCATCGACGAAGGGTTGACGCAGCAAATGGAACTGGTAGGGAGGCGGAAAGACGGGACGGAATTCACCGCTGAAGTCTGCTGTGCTCCGGTCAACGACAAGACGGGAAAGACAGTATCCCTGGTGGCCGTCGGCCGGGACATAACCCGGCGGAAACGCGCCGATGAAGCGTTGCGGCTGTCTGAAGAAAAATACCGGACGTTGTTTGAACAGTCGCGGGACTTGATTTACGTTACCACCCCGGAAGGCCGGATCATCGATATTAATCCCGCGGGACTGGAACTGCTGGGCTATGCGTCAAAAGAAGAGTTGTTTCAGGTCCGGGCCAGCGATCTCTATGTCAATCCCGAACACCGCGCCCGGCTTAGCAGTCTGATTAGCCAGAAGGGTTATGCCCCGGATGTGGAAATCGCTTTAAGGCGCAAAGACGGCAAGAAAATAACCGTCTCCGCCGGTGTCAATCCCTTACGCGATGGCGCGGGAAAGATCACCGCCTATTGGGGCATGGCCCGGGACATGACCGGGCACAAAGACCTGGAGCAACAGCTTACGCAGGCCCAGAAGATGGAAAGCATCGGCCGGCTCGTCGGGGGAGTGGCCCATGATTTCAACAACATCCTGACGGGAATCATCGGCTTTGCCGACCTGGCGTTGATTGGGCTGGCCCCGGACCACCCCCTCTGGTTTCATCTCGACCAGATCAAAAAACAGGGGGACCGGGCAGCGGCGCTGACCCGGCAACTACTGGCTTTCTCCAGCAGGCAGTTGCTGGAACGCAGAAACCTGGACCTGAATCAAATAGTAAGAGATATGGATAAGTTCCTGGGCAGGGTCATCGGCGAGCATGTCGAGATCAAGGTTATCTGCGCCCCTGACTTACGGACTGTATTTGCCGACGCGGCGCAGGTCCAGCATGTGTTGATGAATCTTTGTCTCAACGCCAGGGATGCCATGCCCGACGGTGGCGATCTGATTATTGAAACAAGAAACATTATTCTGCGGCAACCTTACAAAGATTCGCAGGCCACCATCGAGCCTGGAGAATTTGTGCAGGTCTCGGTGACGGACACCGGGGCCGGCATGAGCGACGATGTCAAGCGCCACCTTTTTGAACCATTCTTCACCACCAAGGCGGGAGGTGATGGCGTGGGATTGGGTCTGGCCGCCGTTTATGGCATTGTACGGCAGCATAAGGGCGTCGTTCACGTATACAGCGAGCCTGGCAAGGGCACTACTGTCAAGGTGTACTTCAGGGCATTGACCGGTCCCGATGAGAAGCATGAGCCCCAGGCGCCGGTCCAGTCGAGGGCGGAAGGGAACGAAACTATCCTCGTCGCCGAAGACGAGCCGGCCGTCAGGGAATTGATCGCCCGGGTTCTAAAACAGAGCGGATACCGGGTGGTGGTTGCCGAAAACGGCCAGGAGGCGCTGAGGGTTTTTGATGAGAACAGCGACAATGTCCGCCTGGCCGTGCTCGATGTGGTGATGCCGAGAATGAATGGAGACGAGGTCTACCAGCATATCAAAATGCAGAAGCCCGGAGTTAAGTCTCTGTTCATAAGTGGTTACGCCTCCGGCGGCATTCACAATGATTTTGACCTGCGGCCCGGCATTGAGTTTTTGCAGAAGCCGTTCAATCCTTCCGACCTGGCGCGACGCGTCAGGGAAATCCTGGACACCCCCTCACCTTAGTCCTCTCCCACGAGGGGAGAGGAAATGGGAGGGCAATTTGACTTGCCGTTAACGCACGGACTATAATAACGCCGCTGTCTTTTCGGCATTCCCGTCTCTTGAACAACTAGTTTTCAATTGAAAATCCGCCTTTTCACTGCCTGATGCTGCTCGCCGGAGAGCATGGGCGATTTCTTAGATTTTAGAGGAGGTATCTGCGAAATGAGCTTACCGAAATTTGAGT
>CAZFEA010000342.1:0-3945 GCA_964518085.1 uncultured Dehalococcoidia bacterium | reverse complement strand
GAGAGGCTGGTCAAAGAGGGCAAAGTGAAGATCGTGGAGTAGGAGATAGAGATAGGAGATAGGAGATAGAGATAGATAGAGATAGAGATAGTTTAATTTGATCGCCGGATGAGGGGCAAAGGCAGGGTCATTCGTGTCCATTCGTGTTCATTCGTGGTTTCCGCAAACCACAAATTCGTTACCGATCTTCACGTTCTCTTGGCCGCGGCGCCGAAATTAACAAACGCCAGCGGGATCATTCCCAGCAGATAAGAGCCGGCGATGACGCCGAAGGCCCAGGTAAAACCAAACCGGTCGATGACCAGACCCGTCAGCATGGTCCAGATCGGGCCAGAGACGAAAGCGACAGCATAATAGATGCTCAGCAGGGTATCCAGGGTGGCTTTGTCGGTAGCCTCGGTGAAAAGCGTTTCTATCATCGGTCCCCTGGCCCACATGAATATCCCCGCCAGGACGACGTGCGACAGCAACAGCCAGCTTGCAGCCGGGTAAAAGATGATGGTGAAATTGAGCACCGCCGCGGCGAATATGGTGGACAGAGCTACGAACTTATGCGACGTCCGGTCGGCCAGCCAGCCGACTGCCAGGGGTCCGACAACCCCGCCCAGGGTCATGGCCGAGAAGAAGAACCCGGCCCGGGCCACGTCCATCTTATAGGTATCGACCAGATAGGTAGTTAGATAGGTACTGAGCATGTTGGTGCCTCTGCCCGCGGCGCCGGCCAGCATAGCCATGGTCAGAAACATGATATTGCGGTTTTTCAGGGCGATGCCGTAGTCGGCCAGGCCAAGACGGGCGCGGCCTTGCTTTTTGCCAACCGCCACGCCCCCGGCAGCGGGCACCATGAGCTCGCGGAAACCGAAGTAGGCCAGTCCCATTAAGAAGCTTGGAATGGCTATGATCCACACAATCTGCCGCCAGCCGGTGAACATGAGCAGGAAAGCGGCCAGCAGAGGAGCGATCCAGCCTCCGATATTTCCCACCGACTGGTGGAGACCCAGCACCTGCGCCCGCTTCTTCTCGTAATACGTCGCCAGGGTGGCCGCTCCCACCGGGTGCTGGGCGCTGGAACCGGCAGACTTCACCGCCGCCCAGGTCACAAGCTGGGCATATCCCATGGAAAAACCCATCCCGATGGCGGCCATGGCAATAATCATGTTGCCCACCCCGAGCAACACGCCACGCCCGATAAACCTGGCCAAGAACCCGTAGGTCACCTGCAACACGCTGCTGACGAGCTGGTTTACCGTAGCCAGGAAGCCGATACCGGTGTAGCCGATGCCGAATTCTTCTCTGAATATGGGATAGAAGACATTGAGGACGCCGCTGTGGACGTGGTTCATGGCATGGGAAACGAATACCAGTCCAAGAATAGACCCTTTCTTGGCCGGTTTCACCTCCCGGGGCACGGCGATTTCAGATATGTCGGCCATTTATTGTCAGTACGGCTTGTACAGCTTGTGCACTACCGCCGGACTGACCTGGATGGCCATGGTGGGGCATTCTCTTTCACAGAAAAAACGGTTGCATTCCCAGCAGTCTTCGGGATATGCCAGCCTGGCTTTCCCGGTGGCCTGGTCCATGACAAACACGTCCATGGGACAGTCCTCGACACAGAGTCCGCAGCCGTTACACAGGTCCTCGTTATAGTATTTGACGCCCATTGCTTTACTCCAGAACAGCAAGAAGTGCCCTCTCCCTTGACGGGAGAGGGTCAGGGTGAGGGTGCTTCCCCAATGACCACCTTCGGCCAGGGGATCTTTGATGGCACTTTTTCGAACCTTTCCGGTTTTACCGGGTAACGGTCCATGGGCAGCGGCCTGAAGGTTATCCTGGGGCCGTCGCTTTCCAGCTTCAAATTGACATGCTTCATCCAGTTGATGTCATCTCGATAAGGATAATCGATGCGTATGTTCATGCCCCGCGTTTCGTGCCGCTCCAGGCTGCACCTGAATACCATCCCGACGCAGGCCACATAGCTCTCTTTCTGGTGCGCCTTCACCAGTCCATGCCAGTCGGAAGCCCTGAACATAGCGGCTTCCCTGGACCAGTCTTCGTGCTCGGCCAGTATCCCCCTGATGGACTTGTCGCTGCGGAAGATCGAAGTCAGCGCCGGCCGGAGATAGTGGTAGACCCGGTCCATCAACTCCTCGGGAGCCACCCCCGCCTTCGCCCTTATCGGAGCGAAGGTCTTTTCCTCCAGGTAACGGAGTTGCTCCTGGCGCAGCGGCCGGTTGCCGCTTTCCGCCGCATAGCTGGCCGCGCTCTCCCCGGCGCGATAGCCTTCGACGCAGCAACTGGCCAGCTTCAAAGGGATGGTGCCGGTGCCGTTGGCCGGGAGACCCCCCGTCTCCCCGGCAACGAAGAGACCGGCCAGGCTGGTCTGGCCGGACGGATCGTGACTGATCCCGCCGCTTTCGGCGTTGATAAACCCGGAATGAACGTTGAACAATATCCGGTCTTTGCCGAAATCGGTGCCTTCACGCTCGATAGCCTGTACCCTGGGCGCCGTGCTGGGCAGGTTGCGCAGTTTGTGCAGGCTACCGGCATCCAGATGAGTCATATCGGCATAGACCGGGCCCCTGCCGGCGAGGTGTTCCAGGATGACGGCAAAGGCCATTTGCTGCCTGGTGGTATTCTCTTTCTGCTCCGGGTAATACCGCTCCATGAACCGCTCGCCCAAGCGGTTATATAACCTCATGCCTAACCGCTGAAAAGTGATGAGGTGGATATCGGCGTACTTTTCCTGAAAGGTCATCTGGTCCATGCAGCGGGTGAATTCCATCCCCCACAGCTCCGCCCCGGCCCGGTAGCCCATGGTGAACCCGTCGCCGGTAAAATAGAAATACCCGACCCCGCCATTGGCCAGGACGGTGGACCGGGCATTTATTATGTAAGGTTCTCCGGTAGTGGTACTGAAGCCGTAGCAGCCCGTGACCGATCCCCGGGTGGGAAGACTGCCATCGGAAGTGAGCAAGCTGGTCACGAACACCCGATCCAGGATTTCCACGCCGGTCTGCTCCATCCGTCTCCTCAGCACTTCCATCATCTCCTGGCTGGACACCGTTACCACCCTGGTGTCTATGCCGCCGAGGCCGCCCACCCGGAGCAAATTGCCCTTTTCGTCCCGCTCGTAGCTCAGGCCCCAATCTTCCATATCTTTGATCCGGGCCGGCTGTTCCTGCAGGAGGGCATCCACCACGTCCTGGTCGGCCAGGTACTCGCCCCGGACGACTATTTCCCGGCGCCAGGCGTCAAGGTCGTCCGTCGGGAAGGGACAAAGGATGCCGGCGCCGGAAAAAGCGCTCTTGCCGGCGCGGGTGACTTTTCCTTTCTCTACCAGGACCACCCGCCGGGCCTTTTCCTTGGCCCTCAGAGCGGCCCAGCACCCCGCCAGCCCGCCGCCGATTACCAGTACGTCACATTCGATCTGAGGCATAACGAGTTCCTTTAGCGATTAGCGATTAGCGATTAGCAATTAGCAGTTAGCAATTAGCAGTTAGCAATTAGCGGTTGGCGATTGGAAATTAGTTCTCCATCCACAGAATTCATGTTAACTCCTAACCACTAGCTCCAAGCCCCTAACCGCTAATTGCTAATCGCTAATCGCTACTTAAACAGCGTCGCCAATCCTTCCTTGGCCAGTTCGATAAGAACGCCGCCTTTGACTTTCAGGCCTTCTTCGTCCTCTATCTGCTGCGGCTCTCCCGGTTCGGGCAACAGCGCCGGGTTAAACCCCGCCGGCGGCGGAACGTCCAACCGGGCCGCGGGACTGCCAAACCCGTTGGCGAAAACCGCCTGGCCATCTTTGGTCATCAACCAGTTGGTCAGGACGAACGATACCAATAAATCGTTTCATCTTGGTCCATCCTCGTATATTAAGGGCGCGTGATTTCCCGGTTACCGGGATGGGCAATCATACTTTAGAAACCACGGCAAAGTCAA
>CAZFEA010000341.1:2060-3949 GCA_964518085.1 uncultured Dehalococcoidia bacterium | reverse complement strand
ACCGTTGCCGTTGCGCCCGGGTGCTGGCTATTTCACGGGCATGTCAGGACTGCACCGGCGCCTGTGGCCCATGACTAAGATATGGAAATGCCTTCGTGGTTATTATCGAGATTTCGAGGAAACATGACTGGCGAGGATACAGTCCGCCTGTGTTATCCCACTCTGAGAATGAATATTAACGAAATCTTCGACTAAAGTCAAATCGGGTAGGAGATAGGAGTTAGTAGCGGCACGCTGCCGCGTGCCAGAAGATAGAAGACAGAAGACAGAAGACAGAAGACAGAAGACAGAAGACAGAATCCCCACCCTTCCCACCTCCCACTTCTCACTGGCCTTTTCCCTTTTCCCTTCTGCCTTTCGCCTTTTCCCTTTTGCCTTTTCCCTTTTCCCTTTTCCCTTCCCCTTCTCCTAACTCCTAACTCCCCCCAGCTCCTCCGCGGCCGGGGCCTTCTTCTCGGGCAACTCTATCGGCAGCGGCGGCTGAGCGCCTTCGCGCAGCACGTCTTTGGCCTCCCCGATGAAATCGCGGAAGAGGGGGTGCGGCCGGTAGGGCCGCGACCGGAACTCGGGATGGAACTGGGTACCCAGCATCCAGGGATGGTCGACGATTTCGGCAATTTCCACCAGCCGCCCATCGGGGGACAGGCCGCTGGCTATCAGGCCGGCCTGGCGCAGTACGTCACGGTAAATGTTGTTGAACTCAAAACGGTGGCGATGTCTCTCAAATATCAGTTCTTCAAGATAAGCGCAGGCTGCCTTCGTCCCGGGCTGGACCCGGCAGGGGAATCCCCCGAGCCTCATGGTGGCCCCTTTGTCGACGACATTCTTCTGCTCCGGCAGCAGGTCGATCACCGGGTAAGGGGTGTTGCAGTCAAACTCTGACGAGTTGGGACTCTGCGAGCAGAAGACATTGCGGGCAAATTCGATGACCATCACCTGCATTCCCAGGCAAAGGCCGAAATACGGGATCAGGTTGGTACGGGCATATTTAGCCGCCAGTACCATGCCTTCAATGCCCCGGTAACCAAACCCGCCGGGAACGATTATTCCCTGGGCTTGGGCCAGCACCGACTGCACATTACCGGTGTTCAGGGCCTCGGAATCGATCCAGTTTATTTCGATTTCCCGGTTGTGGAACAGCCCGGCATGGTACAGGGCCTCCCTGACCGAAAGATAGGCATCCTTCAGTTCGGTGTACTTTCCCACCAGCGCTATCTTGACCTTTTCCTTCGCCCCTTTCATTTTGGCCACCATTTCCCGCCAGTCGCCCAGGCCGCGTTCCGTCGGCTGCAGCCCCAGTTTCTCCAGGACGATCTCGCCGATCCCGGCTTCCTCCAGTATGACCGGCACTTCGTAAATGGATGATGCCGTCTCCAGGGGAACAACCGCCCGTTTCTCGACGTCACAAAAAAGGGATATCTTGTCCTTGGTCGATTCGGAAACCGGATGGTCGCTGCGACAGAGGATTATGTCCGGCTGGATGCCGATGCGCCGCAGCTCGTTGACGCTGTGCTGGGTGGGCTTGGTCTTCAATTCGCCGGAGGAAGAAATAAACGGCAGCCAGGTTACATGGACGTAAAGGACATGGTCCCTTCCGGCATCGCTGCGCATCTGCCGGATGGCTTCCAGGAAAGGCAGGCCCTCGATGTCGCCCACGGTCCCGCCGACTTCGACCAGTACCACATCTGCCTGGGTGCGCCGGCCGATGTCTTTGATCCGGTTCTTGATCTCGTTGGTTACGTGGGGTACCACCTGGATGGTCCCGCCCAGGAAGTCCCCCTTTCGCTCCTTGGCGATTACCGCGCTGTAGATTTGACCGGTGGTTACACTGGAGGCCGCCGAAAGGTCAATGTCGATAAACCGTTCGTAATGCCCCAGGTCAAGGTCGG
>CAZFEA010000341.1:0-2050 GCA_964518085.1 uncultured Dehalococcoidia bacterium | reverse complement strand
CTGGCCCGTGGTCAGGTTGTTCCGCCGCGGGAGGTCGATGCCCAGGAAGCGCTCATAGTTGCCGAGGTCAAGGTCGGTCTCGGCGCCGTCCTGGGTGACGAACACCTCACCGTGCTGGTAGGGGGACATGGTGCCCGGGTCGACATTGAGATAGGGATCAAGCTTCTGAACATGGACTGAAAGGCCGCGGCTCTTGAGGATTCTGCCTATGGAAGCGACGCTGATGCCTTTGCCAACAGAACTCACCACCCCACCGGTCACAAATAGATAATCAGTCATAAGAGATTCGAGACTTGAACTCTAGGCGGCGAATGGCCTGCTATGTGGAGACCTGGAACCGGGCCATCGAAGGGGCTGCCACCAGCGCAACGGGGATCGCGCCTGGAATGATACATCACCTTCTAGAGTTTCTTTTATTCTAAAGTTTGAAAGGAGACGTGTCAAGCAGGATCTGCGATTGGCGGTTAGCTATTAGCTATTAGCGTAGGGGCGACGCGGAACCACAAGATTTCACGAGATTAGCACAGATTGTAGTAAGAAATGACGGTGTAAAGGCTCAACCGAGCCAGGAAACCGGCCGAAGAATCTTGTGAAAATCTCGTGTAATCTCGTGGTTCATTGAATCAGCATCACCTGACAAAGCTTTTTCACTACGGAGTATTGGCCCGAAGTTTCTGGTCGAAGGTAACCAGGGGCAAACCGAGAGATTTGGCGAGAAACAGATAGCTGGCATCGTAGGTGGTCAGGCCGGTGGCCACAGCCAGGCGCAAGACCGAGACGTAGTCAACATCTCTCCAGTGAATATCCATGGCGAGGCCGGTCTGCAGCGCCTGCGCCAGGGCATCATGCTGTTCGGGGTATCTGATGATTTTGGTACGGGCAATACTGGCCAGCTCATAAGCCAGCAAGACCGGTGCGTAGAGCTCCAGCCCGCCAGTGAGGGCGCGAGCCTCGCCAAGCCTCGGCTCGTCGAAAACGATGGCTGCTACCACGCTGGCGTCGACTACTCTAGCGGCTGTCACGAAGTTCTCGTATCCAGGCAGTTGATTCGTCTCCGGTGCTGAGACCCAATCGCTTCACTTGTTCACAAACTTCATCCACGGAAAGCTTCTGGGGAGCAATAGCATCCTCCAGTATGGTCATTACCTCACCCTGCAGCGAGCGATGATGCCTCCTGGCCCGGTCCCGCAGCTTCTCCAGCATTTCCTGGGGTATGTTTTTGATGGAAAGGTTCATATTCGCTTCGGTTCTATTTTGGAACCATAATACAGCCAAAAGTTGGCCGAGTCAAGTGCTCCCGGTTGGATTTTCTCGTTAAATGATTCAACACGGCGATTTTCCCTGATACCCCTGTCACCTCTCCGCAAGCCTCTGTGTCCTCTGCGGTCAAACGGGAGTTCAAAGGATAGGTCGACACCGTGTCTGCCTTCACCACGGAGGACGCCGGGTGGTACTAAGATCCATTGTATAATGAGCATATCAGCCGGTTCAGCATGACCACAAACAAACTTTACGAAGTGACCATCTACACCGATGGCGCCTGCCTGGGCAATCCAGGACCGGGAGGCTATGGTGTGGTCATCCTTTACAGGGATGTCAGAAGAGAACTCTCGGCCGGCTACCGCCGGACCACCAATAACCGGATGGAGATCATGGCCGCCATCGCCGGGCTGGAGCGTCTGACGAAGCCGTGCCAGGTCACGCTTCATAGTGACTCGGAATACCTGGTGAAGGCTATGTCCCTGGGCTGGGCCAGGCGGTGGCAGGCGCAGGGCTGGATGCGCAACAAGAAGGAGCCGGCACTTAATCCCGACCTGTGGCAGCGGCTGCTGAAACTGTGCGAGACCCACCGGGTGGAGTTCAAGTGGCTCCGGGGGCATGACTCTTCGGTTGAGAACAACCGGTGCGACACGCTGGCCAGCGAGGCCGCGGCCGGCGGGGGGTTGCTGGTGGATGAGGCCTATGAGCGAGGCGGCAGGCGATAGGCGAGAGGGAAAAGGGAAGAGGGAAAAGGCGAAAGGGGAAAGGGAAAAGGCAAAAGGCCAGGGAG
>CAZFEA010000340.1:0-3953 GCA_964518085.1 uncultured Dehalococcoidia bacterium | reverse complement strand
CCGTTGCGTATTTCGAGATCTGCGGCGTTGACTTCGAGTAGCTTTGCGGCGGCCTCCAGGAGCTGCCTGCGGGCGTCGGCGGCGGCCCTTCGGACCGCTTCGCCGGATACGAAAATGCCGCAGCTCAGGAAGTTGCCCATGTCGATGGGACACAGTCCGGTATCGGACGAAACGACCGAAATGTCTTCCATGCGGATTCCCAGTTCCTGGGCGGCGATCATGGCCATGGCGGTGTCCGAACCCTGGCCGAATTCGGTCTGCCCGGTGAACAGGGTGGCCGTGCCGTCAAGGTTGAGCCTGACCACGGCGGCGCTGCCGAAGGGATAAACGGCGGACCCGCTGAACATGGCGGCCACGCCCATGCCGATGCCCCGGCCGTTACCCCTCCCCCGTTTTTCTTTCCAGCCCGCGGCCGCGCCGGCCCGGCTCAGGGCTTCCTTCAGACCGCAGCTATTCAGCCTATCGCCGTTGGGGAGGACGTCGCCGGCTTCCCTGGCGTTTTTCAGTCTCAGTTCCAGGGGGTCGATCCCCAGCTCGGCAGCGATCATGTCCAGTTGCGATTCCACGGCAAATCGCGCCTGGGGATTGCCATGGCCGCGCTTGGGACAGCAGATGGACTTGTTGGTGTAGACGGCGGTGGCCTCGTGCTTGACATTGGGAATCCGGTAGACCGGGCTACCGAAGATGTGGGTCAGGAACATGGCGATGGGCGAGGTGCCGCGATAGGCGCCGGGATCGGCGATGACTTTCATGTGCTGCGCCACCAGAGCGCCGTCTCTTTTGACTCCGGTCTTCACGGTGATGATCATGGGATGGCTGGTGCGGCCGGTCATGAAAACTTCTTCCCGGGTAAGGGCGATGCGCACCGGCAGGCCAGCCTTTTTGGAAAGCAATGCCGCCAGGAACTCATAGGCGAACAGGTTAATCTTGCCGCCGAAGGCGCCGCCGACAAAGGTCTTGTATACCCGGACCTTGCCCAGGGGAAGCCCCATGGTCTTGGCCAGCCAGAAGCGTTTCATTTCGTTGCCCATGCCCGTCAGCCAGACGTCCAGCGATCCCGCCGGGCTAAAGCTGGCCACGGCCACGTGGGGTTCCAGGGCGGCATGGGCGGTGGCCGGGGCATAGAAACGGTCTTCGCGGACATAGTCCGATTCCTGGAAGCCTTTTTCCACATCTCCGTAAGAGATGTTGGTGGTGGCGCAGATGTTATTAATCACTCTGTAGGGCACGGTCTTCTTCTTTGCGCCCCAGTCTTCCCAGGCGGAGGTAGTGGTGGGTATGATCTCGTCGTGGACCGCCGGCGCGCCCGGTTTCATGGCTTCTTCGGGGTCGAAGATCGCCGGGAGCAACTGGTAGTCAACTTCGATAAGCCCGATGGCTTGTTCGGCGGTATCGGCATCGCTAGCGGCCACGGCGGCCACCTCTTCGCCGATGTAGCGTACTTTGCCGGTGGCCAGGGGGTACTCGTCGGCGGGATGACCGGGGGTATCGACAAAGGCAAAACGGATGCCGCCGGTGTCCTTTGCGGTGACTATAGCTTTGACGCCCGGAAGTTGTTCCGCCTTGCTGGTATCTATGCGCAGTATGCGGGCGTGGGCATGAGGGCTCCTGAGGATTTTGCCGTGAAGCATGCCGGGCAGGGAAACATCCATGGCGAACAGGGCTTCGCCGGTGGCTTTTACCCGCCCGTCAATGCGGGGAAGCGGTTTGCCGATGATGTCGTAGTTGCTCATGCTACTGTCTACTGACTACTTTCTACTGGTTGGCCACCGCCAGTATTGCCTGCGCGATTTTGGCATATCCCGTGCAGCGGCAAAGATTGCCATACATTCCTTCTTTGATATCCTCGAGGGTTGGCTGCGGGTTACGGTCTAACAGGGCTTTGGCCGAGAGTATCATTCCCGGAGTGCAATAACCACACTGGATGGCGCCATGATCGATGAACGCCTGCTGCAGCGGATGCAACTGCCCCCCGGTAGCGATTCCTTCGATGGTGGTAATAGCCCTGCCCTGGGCCTCAACCGCCAGTGTAAGGCAGGCCAGCGCCGTTTTGCCATCGATAAGGACGGTGCAGGCGCCGCAGTTGCCGGTATCGCAGGCTTCTTTGGTCCCGGTGAGTTTGAGTTCGTCTCTGAGGACCTCGAGCAGGGTCCGGTGACAGTCCGCCTGGAGCCGGTGGCTTTGGCCATTGACAAGCAAGTTTATCGTTTGTTTCACTTCGGTACCGGGGCGGGCGAGCCGCCGAGACCCGCCTGGGGCGGGTCTCTCTGGTTCGCCCCTACACCCGTTCGGCTGTTCAGACTGTTTAGACTGTTTAGACTGTTTAGACTGAAGGCACGCAGCAGCGTGCCGCTACGTCATTTCTTCACGTCCTCGAATTTGGTAATGTGGGGCGCGTCAAACCAGTCGGTGACCGGGGTATGGACCTGGTTCTTATACTGGAAGACCTTGGCCCGTCTGGCCGCGCTGTGGTTGTCCCCGGAAATGGTAAGGGGCGCGGTAATGCCGCCGGTGTCCCAGTTCTTGATGTTCTTTTCCAGCGAGTTGAAAATGGCCTGGCCGTCAATCTTGTCCGGGGCGATGCCGTCCTTCTCAATGGCCAGCTTAATGGCCTCAACGGCCATTTTCATTGCCATGTAGCCGCGGCTGCCGGTGACGTTATTGGCGAACTCACTGCGGTACCGGGTTTGAATGTCGCGCAGCCACTTGACTCCGGGCAGGTCTGCCTCATTTATGGAGGAAAAGAACTGGACATTGAAGGTACCATCGCCCGCCTCTTTGGTGAGGTTAATGAAAACGTCGGATTCGACACCGTTGCCGATGGCGACGAATTTCATCCTGTTTTTCAGGCCGAGTCTCTGGGCATCCTTTACCACCGTGGTCCAGGCCGACTGGGGTCCCATGGAGAATACATAGTCGGCGCCGGCGTCCCTCAGTCTCAACAATTGGGCAGAAGTGTCGGGCGGCGCCGGAGGACCGTAAAATTCATTTTTCAGTACATCGATCCCCTTTTCCGTGGCGTACCAGTTGGCGATAAGCCCGGCGTGGCCGTAGTCGGCATCCCAGGTCAGCCAGCCCAGCTTGGGTTTGCCCGTTTTCCCTGCCGCTGTCCAATCCCTGATAACCCATTCGAAGCCGGCGGCGGCGCCATCAGCATAGGAGGCGTCGGAACTGAAGGCCCATCCGACGGGATGAAGGGCCTTGGGCGCCGGCGGTATCAGGGCCACGATCTTGTCGGCGGCATACTTCGGGTTAAGGGCATAATTGGCCCCGGTCATCTGCATATGGACCATGCTTACCCCACGGGTCTTCATCAACTCGTAGCCGTTGATGGACCGGCCGACATCGAAGCGGTTGTCATAGGCGATAGCCTCGAAGGTGACGCCAGGGACATAGTTGGTCTCATTGGCCCACTTGGCGACATCCTCGAAGCCCCAGATTTCCCAGACGGCGCCGGAGGCGGTGGGGCCGGTCATGTCGCTGACCACGCCGATCCTGATGGTCGCCGGTTTGGCCTGCGGTTTCGGCGTTGAAGGCTTGGGCGTCGCGACTGCCGGTTTTGGAGTTGCCGGTTTGGCGGCCGGCGTGGTGACCGCCGGTTTTGGGGTCGCCGCCGGCGCCGGCGTGGTAACCTGTGGTTTCGGAGTAACCGGTGGAGCCGTTGGAGTTGGGACAGGCTGCTGGCAGGCAGCCACAAGGGGCAACAAAACAATGCCAGCAGCGAGCTGGGCCAGCCAGAGGATGACTTTTCGGTTTTTCAACTGTGACCTCCTTATCCTTTATTCCCGTATCCGGGTACCCACGGCCGCAGGGGCAGACCTGTGTATCTGCCCGCGGGGCGAACACGCAGGTTCGCCCCTACGGAGCGCGGTCATTTCTTTACGTCCTCGAACCTGGTGATGTGCGGTGCCTTCACGAAGTCGGTGATAGGCTGGTGTTTGCCACCCTTCATC
>CAZFEA010000339.1:1505-3958 GCA_964518085.1 uncultured Dehalococcoidia bacterium | reverse complement strand
ATCCCGGATGAGGTGGGAAAATGGATACCTCCTAACATAAGGAGTCAAATCTAATGGCCACCAAACATGAACCCTTCGACAGGTTCCAGGGATCTGCCGACTATGTAACCTCGGAAGCCCTCCGCAATGCCGTCAATGTCTCCATCGCCGTTGGCCGGCCCCTCCTGGTCCGCGGCGAACCCGGCACCGGCAAGACCCTCCTCGCCCACAGCATCGCCAGGGGGCTGGACAAAGAACTGCTTATCTGGAACGTCAAGTCCACCACCAAGGCCATGGAAGGCCTTTATGTCTACGATACGGTACAGCGTCTGAACGATGCCCGGTTTGGCGACAAGGATATCTCGGATATCAAGCAGTACATCAAGCTGGGCAAGCTGGGACAGGCCTTCGTGGCGCAGGAGCAGGTGGTCCTCCTCATCGACGAGGTGGACAAGGCGGACCTCGAATTTCCCAATGATCTCCTCAACGAACTTGACGTCATGATGTTCCATATCACCGAGACCAGCGAGACGGTCAAGGCCAAACAACGCCCCATCGTGATCATAACCAGCAACGCCGAAAAAGAGCTGCCGGACGCCTTTTTGCGCCGGTGCATCTTTCATTACATCGAATTCCCTGATGCGGCCCTGATGGAAGAGATCGTGCGGGTGCATTATCCGGATATCCAGAAGAACCTGTTGAAGGAAGCCCTGCGTACCTTCTATGCGCTGCGGGAAATAGACGAGTTCCGCAAGAAGCCCTCCACCAGCGAGCTGATAGATTGGATCCAGGCCATCATCGAATCTGAAATTTCCCACGACAAGATATTCAAAGACATACCCTTTATCGGCAGTTTGCTTAAGAAGGAGACGGACATCAACCTCTTCAGTCATCTGCTGAGCCGGCGGACCGCGGCGGACGTAAAGCTGAGATAAGGCTGGCCGGTACCGCAGGCTTTCCAGTACTTCGTTGCTGAAATCTGCGTGTGCCGTAGGGGCAGACCTCCGTGTCTGCCCGCGGGCGAACACACAGGTTCGCCCCTACGGTGTAGGTCGGTGGATATCCACGACCAGGCACTAGCCGGCGGCACGACAGGCTGGAAAGCCTGTCGTACCGAAAGTCAGGAAATGCATGTTCACCCGCTTTTTCTATACTCTCAAAGAAAGAAAGGTCCCGGTCTCGATAACCGAGTGGATGACACTGATGGAGGTCCTCTCCCAGGGGCACATCCATAACCTGGACGACTTTTACTATATCGCCCGCGCCGTGCTGGTGAAGAGCGAGGCCCATTTCGACCACTATGACGTCGCCTTTCAGGAATATTTCAAAGGTATCGAAGCCCCCAAAGAGATAACCCAGCAGATACTGGAGTGGCTGAAAGACCCTCTTAACCGCCAATCGATCATGGCCCATTTGACCCCCGGGGAACTGGAGCAGTTCCAGAAGATGGACCTCGATGAGCTGATGAAGGAGTTCGAAAAGCGGATGGCGGAGCAAAAGGAGCAGCACGATGGCGGCGGCTACTGGATAGGCAGGGGAGGCACCTCTCCCTTCGGGCATGGAGGCCGCCACCCGGCCGGCATCCGGATCGGGGGCGAAGGAGGGGGACGCTCGGCCATAAAGGTGGCCCAGGAACGGCGCTTCCGCAACTATCGCAGCGATGTCACCCTGGATGTCCGGCAAATAAAGGTGGCCTTGAGAGGCCTGCGAATGCTGACCAGGGTGGGACCAGAAGATGAGCTGGACCTCGAAGGAACGATCGACAAGACATGCAAGAATGCCGGGGAGATCGACCTGGTGTGGAGACGTCGCCGCAAGAACACAGTCAAGCTCCTGCTGTTAATGGACAGCGGCGGTTCCATGGACCCCTACGTGAACGTCTGCACCCGCTTATTCAGCGCGGCTCATTCGGCAAGGCATTTCAAGGAGTTCAAGTACTATTACTTCCATAATTGCATCTATGATAACCTGTGGCGGGATATGGAGCAGATGATCGCCCTGAGCACCGAGGAGGTGCTTAAGAACCTCGATCGTGACTATAAGGTAATTCTGGTGGGGGACGGCCGCATGGGCACGACCGAGCTGACGGAACGCTGGGGATCGATAAACTATTATGAGCGCAACGACACGCCGGGGATAATGTGGCTAAAACGGTTTGCCGACCATTTCAGTCACAGTGTCTGGCTCAACCCGGAAAGCCCTTCCTACTGGCAACATCCCACGGTAATGATGATCAGGCGGCTGTTCCCCATGTATGAACTCACCATTGACGGCCTCAACGAGGCAATCCGCAAGCTGATAGTGAAAAAGTAATCTGTCGGTATCACAGGCGGCCCGGCCTGTGAGACAACGTCTTAATTCAGGCGTTGTCGGCATAGCTCATCGGCGCTTGTCACGCGTCGGTATCACAGGCGGCCCTGCCTGTGAGACAACGTCTTAATTCAGGCGTTGTCGGCATAGCTCATCGGCGCTTG
>CAZFEA010000339.1:0-1405 GCA_964518085.1 uncultured Dehalococcoidia bacterium | reverse complement strand
GCCTGTGAGACAACGTCTTAATTCAGGCGTTGTCGGCATAGCTCATCGGCGCTTGTCACGCACCATCCAGGCTGTGGCGCTCCTTCATGACAAAGTAGCCCGCAGGATTGATCAGGAATTCTTTATAGTCGCTCAGCTCGACATAATGCCCCTGCTCTTCCCCGGCCATGACCCGGAAAAACTTCTTTTCCACCGGATCGGTAGCTCTATCCGCCTGACGGGCATAGAAGTCACGGCTTTCGATCTCTTTGCGCTGGGCAAATACGATCGCTTCCTGCTCAGCGGTTGAAGGCCGTATAACTTTGACCGCGGCCTTCGTCAGCTTGCCGAAAATCTGGCGGGCCTTCTGCGCTTCTCCTTCGGGCAATTCGATCACGGGACAGGTTTCCCCCAGGCACATTCTGTCGTACACCTGCTGAAAAACCCTTTTGTGGACCAGTTCCTGGTCGGCCAGGTCGCTGAAGACCTGCCTGGTAAGGTTATTTTCACTCTTCCCCGCAGCCTCGAGGTAAAAGGCGCGGCCTTCATCCTCGATTCTCAGGGCAACTTTCAGGGCATCGAGGGCGACGGTATCTACTGGCATTTGCTGGCTCCTCACACGAATATTGATCACTATTCAAATTCTCTGTCAAATAGGAACCGATGTCAATATATCTAATGCTGCAACGTATGATATGATACAAGACAGGCTTTCCGGCGCCGGGGCTGCAGCTCACAGGCAGGGCCGCCTGTGGTACCGGTTACGAGGCTTTCCGGCGCCGGGGCTGCGGCTGGAAAGCCCGCAGTATCACACTGGTACGACAGGCTTTCCAGCCTGTCGTACACTAGAGGAAGGACTACTATGAAGATCACCGTCTACACCACTCCTACCTGACCATGGTGCCACAAAGTGAAAGAGTTTCTTTCACAGAGGGGTGTTCATTACGAAGACAAAGACGTCACGGTAAACCCGCAGGCGGCCCAGGAGATGGTGCAAATAAGCGGGCAAAGAGGCGTGCCGGTAATTGTCATCGACGGCGAGGTAATTGTAGGTTTTGACCGGCAGCGGCTTGAGCAGCTTATCCAGGTCAAACCTAAAAAGCCTCCCTTCGGTCTGAGGATCACCGATGCCAGGACGGTCAGCATGAAACATGGCGGCGTGCCGGTGTTTGGGGCCTTTGTGGCTGAGGTGCGCCAGCCATCGATAGCCGGGCGAATGGGCATAAAGCCCGGAGATATCATAACCGAGCTGAACATACAGCCGGTCCACAATGCCCACGATCTTGAGGATGCCCTACTGAAGTTGGATGAGGGCGCCCGGGTCCAGCTTGTTTTCGAGCGTGAGGGGGCAGTACAGAGGGCGGAAGGGCTGTACCGGTGAGAGGAAAAGGGGAAAGGGAAAAGTAGTAGGGTGGGTTAAGCGCAG
>CAZFEA010000338.1:0-3992 GCA_964518085.1 uncultured Dehalococcoidia bacterium | reverse complement strand
CCACCCCCGGTCCGTCGCCCCTACCGTGGAATTCCGCGCCGGGCTGACATCCACGTTGGCGGCGGGCGTGCCGCCCCCACAGCGGGATTCCCCATCACCCTCACCCTGACCCTCTCCCGTCAAGGGAGAGGGAACCGCCACCGCCAGACCGGGCGGGCGAACCGCACCCACCGCCAGCACCACCCGTCCCTGGTTCGCCCCTACAGGCTGGTCGCCCTACACCTTTACAAATTCCCCCATTTTGTGCATAATCCTTCCATCATTTGCATTGCCGAGGTTGTACATGGAATATGCTCCGATTCCCAAGATGCCTGCCGACCGCATGGCGGTTAGACCCAACCTGACCAGTGCCAGCCAGCTTGACCCGAAGTTCGACTGGAAGACCATTGAGACTGAGCTGGGCCTGGACGAAGCCATCAATTACAACCTGGCCTACGCCGCCATCGACCGGCACACGGCAAATCAGCCCAAGAAGGTGGCCCTGTTTTGGGAGGGCAAGAACGGCGAACAGGAGCACTACACCTTTGGCGATCTCTCGGAGCTGACCAATAAGTTCGCCAATGTCCTGCTGGGCCTGGGGGTCAAGAAGGGCGACCGGGTGTTCATGTTCATGGAGCGGCTCCCGGAGCTATATGTCGCCTTCTTCGCCGGCCTGAAAATCGGGGCCGTGGTCGGTCCCCTGTTTTCCGCCTTCGGGCCGGACCCGGTGCGCGACCGCCTGGCGGACAGCGGCGCCTCGGTGTTCATTACCACCCCGGACCTGAAGGCGCGCATTGAGCACATCTTCGCCGACCTGCCCAATATCAGGCATTTCATCATCGTCAACAAGAACAACCGTTTTCCCAAATCCCTGGGCAAGAACGAGCTCAGCTACGAGGACGAGATGTCCAAAGCCTCACCAAAGTTGGAGGGCCTGGTTTCCGGCAAGGAAAATCCTTCCATCGTCCACTATACCTCGGGCACCACCGGCAAGCCCAAGGGCGCCATGCACGTCCACAACGCCCTGGTGCAGCATTATGCCACCGGCAAATGGGCGCTGGACATGCATCCCGATGACCTGTACTGGTGCACCGCCGATCCCGGCTGGGTGACCGGCACCTCTTACGGCATGTCGGCGCCCTGGACCAACGGCGTCACCCAGCTTGTATACGAGGGCGGCTTTCGCGCCGGGACCTGGTACTCACTCATCGCCAGGTACAAAGTGACCGTGTGGTATACCGCGCCCACCGCCATACGCATGCTGATGAAGGCGGGCGAAAAGATTCCCGCCGAGCACGACCTGAACAGCCTGCGCCACATCTGCAGCGTGGGTGAGCCGCTCAATCCCGAGGCGGTTGTCTGGGGAATGAGGGTGTTCAAACAGGCCATCCACGACAACTGGTGGCAAACCGAGACCGGGGCTATCCTGATCGCCAACTACGCCTTCATGGATGTGCGGCCCGGCTCCATGGGCCGGCCCATTCCCGGGGTCACCGCCGGCATACTGGATGATAACTACAACGAGCTCCCCGCGGGCAAAGAAGGCCACCTGGCCATCAGGCCCGGCTGGCCGGCCATGTTCCGGACCTACTGGAACAACAAGCCCCTTTATGATTCACGTTTCAAGAACGGCTGGTATATCACCGGCGACCGCGCCAGCAAGGACAACGACGGTTACTTCTGGTTCGTCGGCCGCATCGACGATGTGATCAATACCGCCGGCCACCTGGTGGGGCCCTTCGAGGTCGAAAGCGCCCTGCTGGAGCACCCGGCAGTGGCCGAGGCCGGGGTTATCGGCAAACCCGACCCGCTGGCTATGGAAGTGGTCAAGGCCTTCGTGGCCCTTAAAGACGGGCACCAGCCCACCGAGGAAATCCGGCGCGAGCTCATGGGCTTTTGCCGCAAGAAACTGGCTGCCGCTGTGGCGCCGAGGGAGATCGAGTTCCTGGACAAGCTGCCCAAGACCCGCAGCGGAAAGATCATGCGCCGGCTGCTCAAAGCCAGGGAACTGGGACTGCCCACCGGAGACACATCAACGTTGGAGGATGACTAAACGTGTTATTGAGTTATTGAGTTATTGGGTTATTGAGTTCCACCCCCCCCCGGGTAGGGGTGAAATTGCCCCATAACTCAACAAATCAAGCCCTTACACAGGAGCAAATACCGGATGCACCAATTCAGCGTCAACCAGGACAAGAAATACTACAACTTCCAGGGCAAGCTGCCGCACGTCAGCCTGGCTTCGGAACCGGCCGTCGTCCCCGAGGCGACGCCACAAAACAGCCCGAGGCTGATCACCGACACAACGCTGCGTGACGGCGCACAGGACCCGCGCTTCGCCCTTTTCCCCAATGAAGCCAAGCTCAAGTACTTCGACCTGCTGCATAAGCTGGATAACGGCACCGGCCGGATCGAAGCTGTCGAAGTCTTCATCTATCAAAAGAGAGACCTGTGGACGCTGGAAAAGCTGCTGTCCCGCGGCTACGACTTCCCTATGGTGACCGCCTGGACCAGGGCCACTCCCAAGGATATAAAGCTCCTTGTGGACATCGCCGGGGGCAAGATAAAAGAGACCGGCATGCTGGCCTCCTGCTCCGACCATCACATCTTCGACAAAATGGGCTTCCGAAGCAAGCAGGAAGCCATGGACAAGTACCTGGCGCCCATCCTGACCGCCTGCGAGCACGGCATCCGGCCCAGGGTCCACCTTGAAGATGTCACCAAGGCCGATATCAACGGCTGGGTCATTCCCTTTATCCAGCGGACACTGAAAGAGACCAACGGCACGGCACGTTTCCGCCTTTGTGATACCCTGGGCATCGGCCTGCCCGACCCGATGGCCGATATCCCCATGGGCCTGCCACGGCTGGCCTCCCTGATATCGAGAACAACCGGCGCCGAACTGGAGTTCCACGGGCATAACGATTTCGGGCTGGCCACGGCCAACTGCATCGCCGCCTACCGCTACGGCTGCAAACGGGTCAACGTGACTATCGCCGGACTCGGCGAACGCACCGGCAATGCCGCCCTGGAACAGGTGGTAGCTAACTATATCCGTTTCTTCGGGGACCCCGGCTTCAAGATCGAAGCCCTGGCGGAAATGGAAGAACTGGTCCACTTCGAGGTGGCGCCAACCCACGAAAAGCTTCCCATTATCGGCAAGAGCATCTTCACCACCCAGGCGGGACTGCACCAGACCGGAGTCTCCCGCCAGGGCCATGCCGAAGGAGGACTAATTTATCTCCCCTTCGACCCCAGCCTGGTGGGTCGCACCACCGTGGAATTGAACCGCATTGGCGCCCTTTCGGGCATGGACGGCCTGGTGGCGATTCTTAACAACCAGTGGCAAACCGCTACAGGCGAGGCCAACAAGTTTGGTGTCATGAGCCGCGTGGTAAAACAGATTTACGAAACTGTCCATGATTCCTTCGACGGCTGTTACGATCCGGCGCTGGACAGGTTCTGCAATTACCGGACCTCGTTCTGGGAGCCACAGGAGCTGCTCGAAATGGCCCAGCGTTTGATTGGGGGCACGGGAAACCACGAATGAATCGTCCATGCTCGCGTGATTCCGGTACCACAGGCGGCCCCGCCTGTGAGACATCGTCTTTTTGCCATAACGCGTGACCAAAACGTTTCAAAGATTAATGCTTTGGCATTTTGAGTTGTCTCGGATTTCGAGTTTCTTGCTTCGGATTATTGTTCTGGAGGTACCATGGTTACTGATGGTGCTCAAATCGAAAGGGTCTTTTCCAGGATAGACCAGAATGAGCTGGCTGACCTGGTTATGGCCCTTTGTGATTTCACCAGCCTCACCGGCCACGAGCAAGAAATAGGGGCATTCATCCTCAACTGGTTCGAACAGAATGGATTCCGAACGGTAAGGCAGGAGGTGGAAAACGGGCGCTGCAACGTCATCGGCATTGTGCCAGGGTGCGGAGGGGGACAGAGCCTCGTCATAAACGGGCATATGGATATCGGTTTTTCTGATTTCTTCAAGGGAAAAGCCTATG
>CAZFEA010000337.1:0-4019 GCA_964518085.1 uncultured Dehalococcoidia bacterium | reverse complement strand
CACGACATTGATGGATCAATCGCTGATTTGGGTGCCAACCCCCTTGCACTGGTGAAGCACCGGTGTGTTATACTGTTTTTGCCGGGGCGGTGGAGCACTGGCCCAAGTACCAGGTTAGAGACTGAAAAAGCCTGGGGCGTCAGGGCATTGCCTTAAAGGCTTAACAATCCCGCTTGCGGGAGCGCCGGTTCTCCTTGTGCCATATCCGCCCCGGCTACCCTTGCAAGTCGTCCCCTCGCAAGGTCTGGGCGTAGTCCAGCAGTATTTTCTGGCGTTCGGGGGCGACGTTGTTGATCTTGAGGTATTCCTGCAGGGCGGTTATCGGGGTGAGGGCCTCGGGGGTCAGGCCGCCGAGGCGGGGACGGGGACGGGCTTCCATCTCTTTGCTGATGGCAGATATATGGCGGGCTTCTTTCAGCGCCCGCCGTATCTCCGTTTCGGCGACATCGCTCTGAACATCGGCGGGAACGGAAATCCGCAGGCGAACGATGGAGTCCCTGATAGCCTCCTGTTGCCGTTCAATTTCGGATAGCACTGCAGCCGTAGGATTGGTGTCTCCGGCGCCGATCTTGACGTCAATAGTCAGGAACCGCCTGGCCTTCACCGGGACGAACTGGCACGATAGCAGCCTCTGGCCGCGGCCGCGCGCCGGGTCCAGTCCCAGGCTATAGAACCCCTTTTCCTGGTCTTCCTCGCTGAAATCAATCCGCTGCAGGCTGCCGGCATATACGATCGGGGCATTCATTTCTACTTTTTGGGTCTTGTGGATATGCCCCAGGGCGACATAATCAAAGGCGGCATCGTTCAGGACCCCGATGGGCACGACGTAGTCCTGGCCCAGGTGAAGGCCTTTTTCCGATCCCAGGGTGGCCAGGGAATGGGTGAAGTGCCCCGCCAGCAGCGCCGGGACAGCCGCGTCCAGACTGACTGCTTCCGCCCGGATGATATCGGCAAGCTTCTGTTCGATAACTTTGTTGAGTTCCTCAATAGTGTTGGAGCGAAAATCGTCTCTGGTCAGCAGGCTGCTGCGGGTGGCCCAGGGTATGGCAACCACCTGGAGCGGACCGTCACGGGTCTGGATGCGAAAGGTCCCGGCGGAGCTGGCCACGGTGACGTCCCCCACGCCCAGGGTCTGGAAAATATCCAGGGAGTTGGCCATGCCCCGGCCGTGGGGAAGGTCATGGTTGCCGATGAGCAGCAAGACGGCAACATTGTTCTTGACCAGGCGAGCTATCCGCCGGGCAAATTCGCGTTGCTGGGTCTGGGAGGGGTCGCGGCTCTTGTAGGCATCCCCGCAAAAGAGGAACAGGGAGGCCCGGGAATCTACAGCATAGCCGATGGCCTCGTCCAGGGCCTGGAGGAAGTCCTCCATCTGCTGGGAGAGACCGCTCTCGGGGTTGATGGAGCCGTAGCGGTCGATGCCGAGGTGCAGGTCGGCGAGATGGATAATCTTCATTGAAAAATTGGAAGACCGAAAGGATGTAGATTATTCAAGATGCCGGAAGGACTGGAACCACGAATTAACACGAATTCACACGAATCGCCCATGCACGCGGCAGGGCCGCCTGTGATACCGGCTATTTTATAGTTTTACCATCTGGCCGCCGGTAGGCAGGACTTCGAAAGGTTCGCCGGACAACTTGCCCGCCAGGGTGGGCATCAGTTCCTTGACCGGCAGCCTTATCTGGCGCATCGAGTCCCGGTCGCGCAGGGTCACCGCGTTATCCTCCAGGGACTGGAAGTCGATGGTCACACAGAACGGCGTGCCGATCTCGTCCTGGCGGCGGTAACGGCGCCCGATGCTCTGGGCGTCGTCATACTGGGTCATCCAGCAACCCCGCAACCCGTTCCATATCTCGGTCGACAAAGGCGCCAGCTTTTCGTTGCGGCTGAGGGGAAGGACGGCCACCTTGACCGGCGCTATCGCCGGGTGAAAACGCAATACTACCCGCAGGCCTTCCTTGTCCTGCTCCTCGTCGTAGGCATCGAGCAGGAAAGCCAGCGCCGACCGGTCTACCCCGGCTGACGGCTCGATGACATAGGGAATGATGTTTTCCTTGCCCTCCTCGTCAAAATAGTTCAGTTCACGCCCGCTGGCCCGGGAGTGCTGTTTCAGGTCGAAGTCCCCGCGATTGGCGATGCCTTCCAGTTCGCCCCAGCCCATGGGAAACAAGTATTCAATGTCGTAGCAGCCCCGGGCATAGTGGGCCAGCTCGTGCGGGGCGTGACAGCGCAACTGGAGGTGGCTCTTCTTTATCCCATGGTCCAGGTACCAGTTGAACCGCTGCTCGCGCCAGTATTCGAACCAGGTTTCGTCGGCGCCGGGCTTGACGAAATACTCGATTTCCATCTGCTCGAATTCCCGGCTGCGGAAAATGAAGTTGCCCGGGGTTATTTCGTTGCGGAAGGATTTGCCTATCTGGGCTACCCCAAAAGGGAGTTTTTTGCGGGTGGTGGTCAGGACATTGGAGAAATTCACGAATATGCCCTGGGCGGTCTCCGGCCGGAGGTAGACGGTGGCCGCCTGTTCTTCTACCGGACCCATGAAGGTCTTGAACATCAGGTTGAACTGCCGGGGCTGGGTAAGCTCGCCGTCACAGGCGAGGCATTTGTTCTCCGGGACGTTGTCGGCCCTGAATCGCTGGTGGCATGCCTTGCACTCGACCAGGGGATCGGTAAATCCCTGGATGTGGCCGCTGGCCATCCAGACGTTGGGGTGCATGAGAATGGCGGTATCCAGCCCCACCATGTCGTTTCTCTGGTGGACATTGGCTTTCCACCATGCCTCTTTGATATTTCTCTTGAGCTCCACGCCCAGGGGGCCGAAATCCCAGCAACTGGCGGCGCCGCCATAGATTTCGCTGCTCTGGAAAACGAATCCCCGCCGCTTGCACAACGAGACTATCTTGTCCATGTCTACTTTGCCGGGGATTTGACTTACCATATGTATTCTTTCTATTGCGAAGGCTTAATTGATGCTGATGCCACGTAGGGGCAGACCTGCGTGTCTGCCCGCGGGCGAACACATAGGTTCGCCCCTACGAAAGCGATACACCATCATTTATTGTCTTTGTGTTAATACCGCAGATTTGGTCTAGATTATACAACGAAATCGGCGCGCATGAAGCTAAGAAGGATTAACTGCAGACACCGTAGGGTGGGTTAAGCGCACAGGGGGATGGGGTGGCTTGGAGGGTTGCGTGAACCCACCGGTTGAGGGGCGGGCAGGTTCACAAAAGGCTCTCAACGCATCAAGAGCATTATCCCCTCTAATGCCGT
This sequence comes from uncultured Dehalococcoidia bacterium, assembly GCA_964518085.1. Classification (GTDB taxonomy): domain Bacteria; phylum Chloroflexota; class Dehalococcoidia; order JACQUA01; family JACQUA01; genus JACQUA01. Next base: position 740 of record CAZFEA010000337.1, on the reverse strand, counting down.
TGTATTGGTTTACCCTGCCGCTGTGGCCTCTTTCAGCGGCAGGGTAAAACAGAAGGATGACCCCTTGCCCGGTTGCGACTCGACCCATATTCTTCCCCCGTGAGCCTCCACCAGGGCGCGGCAGACCCTGAGACCCAGCCCGATCCCCTGCATGGCGCGCCGGTCACCCATCTCCAACTGCTCAAAACTCTGGAATAACTTCCGCTGGTCTCCCGGTGAAATTCCGGGTCCCTGGTCGGCGACACAGACCATCAGGTGGTTATCTTGCCGGCGCGCGGAAACCCTTACCTCTCCTCCCCCGGGGGAGTACTTTATGGCATTTTCAATGAGATTGTAAAGGACCCTCTCCACCCTGATCCGGTCAATGGTTACCGCCGGCAGCCCTTCCGGTAAATCAACCTCAAGTCGGTGCAGCGGCGATGTGCTTTGCAGCTTCTTTACTGTGTCCCCGGCTATTTGGCCGATGTCCGCCGGCCTGTTATGCAGGGCCAGGCGCTGGGCTTGATAACGGGACAATTCGAGAAGGTTCTCCACGATGCCGGCAAGGGAGTCCGAACTGCTGATGGCATCTTGAATAAGCTCCTGGACCTGCTCGCCGGATAGCTCCTTCATGGTTGCCGCGTGGAGAGCGCCCATTATCACTGTCAGCGGCGTCCGCAGTTCATGGGAGACCATGCCGATGAACTCGTCTTTTAGCTGCTCCGTCTTTTTGCGCTCGCTGATGTCAAGTATTGTAGATA
>CAZFEA010000336.1:0-4028 GCA_964518085.1 uncultured Dehalococcoidia bacterium | reverse complement strand
GCGCCAGATGGAAAATGCCAGAATCCGCTCGGTGATTTTTCACACAGTCTGGCGTAGCGCTGCCCGCCCATTTCCGGCATAAAGGCCTATCCCTGCAAGAGGCCATTGAGCAGAGGCGGTCTATCAGGGACTATTCAGACAAAGCTCTGACGATGGAACATCTCTCCATCCTGCTTTATTCTGCATGCGGCATTACTGGCTATCCTTTGCGGGCCAGCCCCTCGGCGGGCGCCCTGTACCCCCTTGAAGTCTATCCGGTAGTCAACAGTGTCGATGACCTTGGAAAGAAGAAGTGGCAATCTACCTGGTCAGTGTGGGAAGCCCTGCATGAAATGGCGGGATAGAAATTATTCTTGCTATTGCCCGCAGCATCGTTTGTACTTTCTTCCACTTCCGCACGGACAGGGCTCGTTTCTACCGGGGCTGGGAAGGTTCCTGCTGCGCTCGTAATCATAGCTTACATATGAAGACGCATTTTCCTCAAGAAATATGCGAATGATGGCAGCCGACAGATCAGAGGCCCTGTCGGCCGACAAACGCGTGATTTCGCGAACCGTTTTGCCAAAAGTGGGGATCTTCTCCTCCATCCTTTTTGCGATTCTCATCAAGATGTCGCCGCTTGCCGGTATCCCCGCGCCGGTGCCCATAGAGAACGTGCCACCGCCCGGGCTAATAATCCGGCAGGCGAGCGCTATATCGTCCGTTGCCGTCTCGCTCAGGGCCACGTCCATGATGAAACCGCTGTCCCCCCGGAGGAGGTCGTGCGTCAGCACGCCCACGCCTTTTTCTACTTTCTCCACGGCGAAGACCGAATAGCGGGCCTGTCGCATAGCTTCAAGAAGAATCCGTTCATCTGAACCCGGTTCCCAGGTGGTGCTGCCGAGGTATTTTTCGATGACGTTGCTTCCGTCCCAGCGGTAGTCGTAGATGCAATAGTCCATCAATACGGACATTTCACTTTCGGACTGGAATACCAGGGTGTCTTTTTTAAGGATACCCAATCTGGCCGCGCACGATTTGACAGCCGCACTTGGTAGTCGCTCCCCCAGGAGGGTGTGCAGACGTGTCTGGACAGCGCGGAATCGCCGGTATTGGGATAATTGTTGGGTTGTTGAGGCTTGCATCGTTACTTGACGGTACAACGCGAGGACCTTGCTTCTTGTTCGACCGTCGCCGGGAGGCACCCGCGTTTTGCGCTCATCGCAAAGTATATCATTGCGCTGCTCCCCACTCAACGCTGCGACACTCTTTGAGTTCGAGTCCAGTTTGCGGCCGCTCTACCTGGATATTGCTATTGACGGCCAGATACTGTTCGACACCGCTGGCTACATGCAGGAAAAGCTAAATCGGATCAGTGAAATTATCAGAGAGGCCGGGCTCCACCGGGTAAGAGTAGATGGCGAGCTGATGTGGGAATGGCTGCGACCGGTGAAGCCGGGGGCCTGGGAGCTGGAGTGGGGAGGACTGGTTGAACGCACCTGATGAAGCCCGTTTCAGGCTGCGGATCGCCGAACGGTTTGCCGCTCAGTCGGGACGGGCTCTCGAAGACCATGCTCTCACAGGCAGGGCCGCCTGTGGTACCGGTATTTTCTGAGTAACACTGGCTTGGAGCGGGAGACGAGATTCGAACTCGCGACAGCCTGCTTGGAAGGCAGGAACTCTACCACTGAGTTACTCCCGCGAAAGGCAAAATCATTTTAGCCCGAAACGTGTGATTAGTCAAAAAATGCAGAATCAAAATGCAAAAATAGAACGGAGCCACGAATGAACGCGAATCGACGCGAATAGCCCAAAATAGACTTGGCACCCGCCTCGATTCACCCTCACCCTGACCCTCTCCCGTCGAGGGAGAGGGGACCGTAATGCGCCTCCCACTTCCCACCTCTCACTTCTCACTTCCAGAAACCCTGACCCTCTCCCGTCGAGGGAGAGGGAAGGCTAGAACAGGCCCTTGTAGGCGGGGGTGGTCTTCTTTCGCAGGTCGGCCAGGTATTTCAGTATCTCTCTGTCGGAGCGGTACCTGGAACGGTCGTAGCTGTCATAGTGGACGATCTCATCCAGGTGTCGCCGGTAGGGAGGGGCCGGCTTGTAGGCCGGGTAGCCGATGGGGATCATGACATAGATGCGATATTCGTCAGGGATGTTGAGCAGGGCGCGGATCTTGGGCTCGATAACCGGCGTGGTGCTCACCCACTGGGAGCCAAGGCCCAGGGCGGCGGCGGCTAGGTGCATTATCATCGTCGAGTTGGCCAGGTTCATGAGGAAAACGTGCGGGTCGGGGTATATTGATGCTACCACGACGGAGGAGATGACCGTCCGCGGGTCGCCGCAGACGACAATAATCACCGGGGCTTCCTTGAACTCGGCCAGCTTCGTCGGCGGCGCCACCCGCGCCGGGTGCTTGAGTTCCGCGGCCCGCGAGTTCTCGAACTCGTAGGCGTGCACCGAGTGAATGTTATAAACCTCGCACAGCTTCTCTTTTATCTCCGGCTTCTTGACCACCACGTATTCCCACGGCTGGCCGTTGGCGCCGGACATTGCCCACCGCCCGGCATCGAGGATTTGCTCGACGTACTGGTCGGGCACAGGGTCCGGTTTGAAATGGCGGATGCTCCTCCTGCTTCTCACCAGCCTCAGGAAATCGTCGATGTTCACGGTCTGCTCCCTTCAATAACCTGTCTGGGCAAGTACTTCCCTCCATTGGGGTGCCAGTTCGGTTGCGAAAGCGCTCATCTCTTCATCCTGAACGATGTATCCCTCTCCGGGTTTCAAGACAAACATAGGATCCACCCCGGTGGCCGGCACATCCGCCCTGGTGCTGGCGAAGCCCATGCTCTTTACCGCCACCGTCTGGCCCTCTTTGCCCAGGAACCAGTTAAGGAAAATGACGGTCGCGTTGGGGTGCGGCGGCGCGGTGGGAATAGCCAGCCCGCCGTTGGACGCCGAAAGTCCCACCTTTTCCTTTATGGCGAAGTCGGCGATAGGCGCGCCTGCCCGGAGATACTGGCTCACCGCCGGAGTCTGGGCCCAGATGGCTACCGGGTATTTCCCCTTGGCCAGCCAGTCCACCTGCTGCCCCATGTCCCTGGTCACCACAATTTGCTGGGTCCGCAGCAGGTCGGTGAGGTAGTTCCGGGCTTTGTCCACACCCCACTCCTTTGACAGACGGGACATGGCGGCATTGGCAATCCCGGGGACACTCGGGTTGAACATGGACATCTTCCCTTTCCATTCCGGTTTCAGAAGGTCAAGATATGAGGTCACCTGGTCCTTCTTGACCATGTCCGTGTTGTAGGTGATGGGCGCCGCGCGCTGCGAGAGGAAGCCTATGATATAGCCGTCCTTATCGAAATAGGGGAACTTGCCCCCCACCCAGACCGAGGGGTCCTTCACTTCAGGAAGAACCAGCATCGGCTCCATGGGTGAAAGGAATCCCTGGTTCCTGGAGCTGAGCGAGGAAGTGCCGCCGGACGAGATGAGGTCGGCCTGGTGTACGCCGGCCCGGTACTCGGCATTCATCTTCGCCGCCAGATCGGCGCCGCTGCCCATGATGACATCTATCCTGATTCCGAAGGCTTTGTAAAAAGCCTCGGGCATGGCCGTCCGGGCGGTCATTGGAGCATTCAGGTAAAGGAGTAACTCTCCTTCTTTTCTGGCAGCCGCCAGGGTCTGTTCCCACTTCTGCTGCCACCCCGCGGCAGGCGCGGCGGCGGCCGTTTTCTGGGGCGCCGCGGTGGCCGGGGCAGCGCCCGGCGCGGCCGGGGTGCAAGCTGCGGCGACGGTGACCAGGATGATGACAGTGGTCGCAACGACAGTGATCAGCTTCATTTAACGCCTCCTCATGAATTGAGACCGAACCGGTCAGCGCCCATATGATACCGAGATTATGGGCCGGGGTCAAGAGCGCGATGGCTTCTGTAGGGGCTAACCATAGTGCCCGACTTGTCGGGGCACGGCGGTTAGTCCGCATTGGCCCCAGCCCCGACCCCCCGGGCGGGCGAGCCGCCCCCACGCCGCACCAACCCACC
>CAZFEA010000335.1:901-4030 GCA_964518085.1 uncultured Dehalococcoidia bacterium | reverse complement strand
CTGGCTGAGCAACTTGACGGCATCGATATACTGCTGCGTGTGGAAGGAAAGAAGGTCTGTTTCGCTGGCGGGGGCGGGGGCCAGGAGCTTTGAAGAAGGCTCTTCAAAGGCCCGGTAGGCCTGCAGCAGTTCGAACGTGCGCTGCAGCCGCGTCGGCTGGAGGGGATGGTCCTTTCGGATAACATGTTCCGATAGCTCTTTTCGGTAGACAAAGGCGGTTCGCGTCACTCGCGGCCTCCATGCATCAGTTTTTTGAGTTTGGCCTCCATTGAGCGTTTGTGGCTGCCGGCCCAGTATATGCGCCGGCAGACCGGGCAGCGAAAAAACTCTTTATGTGCTTGAAAAACGTGGGGCGGCACCAGGTCATGCGCCTCTTGCGGTGTGACTGCGACCAGGGTCCGGTTGCATTCCAGACACAGGGATAAAGGCTTGTGGGAATAGTCAAGGTTGAAGGCATTGACCACCTGCTTGAGCTGGTTCTCAGGGTCATCGTCTTTGAGTAGCAATGCCTTCACCTGGCCGTTAACGATAGCGCGCCTCCGCAGAATACGGGTATCCCTGGTCAGCACGATCCGGTCCTCGGACCGGGCGCGGTCGATCATCTCTTTATCGGGACCGGCGCCAAAATATTCCGTGTCGTACCCGATCAGTCTCAGCCACCGGGACAGCTTGCCGGCGTTGCTATCAACGATAAAGCGCGGTTCCATCCCGGCGCCGCGGTCTTAGTCGCTGAGAAGGAAAGGATTAAAGTTGGTACGGCGGTCGAAAGTGTCGATTCCTTCCTTCTTCTTCAAAAAGTTGACGATGCCGTAGGTTAACGGAGTAGCCAGGGCCTCGTAGGCGCTCTTCGCCAGCCAGTGGTTGAGGATAATCAAGCCCAGTACGTTAGGCGGTATGACGCCGCCGAAAGCGACCGAAAGGAAAATTACCGTGTCGAGGCCCTGCCCGGCAACGGTCGAACCGATGGTACGCATCCACAGGAACCTGCCGCCGGTCCATATTTTCATTTTGGCCAGGATGAACGAATTGGCAAATTCAGCGGCAATGTAAGCCACGAAGGAAGCCAGGAGCAAGCGGGGAACGAATCCCAGAATGCGCTGGTAGGCCCCCTGGCCATCCCAATCGCTGGCGCCGGGAAGAAGCCCGGCGACCCAGAAAGCCAGCACGGCAATGAAATTGCATACAAAACCCAGCCATATCACTCGCCGGGCCTGGCGATAGCCGTACACTTCAGTCAGAATGTCCCCAAAGATGTAATTAAAGGGGAAAATGATAATTCCGGCGGGCAGGATGATCCCGCCGAGATTGATCAATTTTACGCTGATGATATTGGCTACGATCAGGCAGGTGACGAACAGTATGGCCACTATCACAAAATATTGTGAATAACGGTTCTGGTTCAGGGTAACTCCTCCAATTTATCAAAAGTCTTTGTTTTTTGTCCGAAAAACCCCTTGACAAAGCTTACACTTGGTGTTATTTTTCTCATACAACGTGATATTATAACACGGTAGCCAAACAAAGCCTTAAGTAAATTAGATGGAAACGAGCACGGAATCCCATATAACAATAGACCGCGGCCGTAGGCTGCGTAGTAAGACGGAGAAACCATGTGGTTTCTCCCCGAACCGTGCCATTGTCACAAGATTGGTGCATAGAGGGCGACTTCTGTGCACCAATTTTTGTTTTACGCCCCCCGTTCTGCCGACATTCCAGGGGGCGTTCGTTTTTGCGGCTAACCAACATTAGATTTTTCGGAAACTGCGAAAGGAGGAAAACCAGTTGAAAAAGCCGGCCAAGCCTGCACCCAAGAAAAAATAGTGTGCCGCAAAAACGCCTGAGTTACGATTGAAAAATTGTTAACAGAAAGGCGGTGAACAACCAATGAAGAAACCAGCGAAGCCCGAACCGAAGAAGAAATAACTCGGTCAAAGCAAGGAAGGACTCCGTTAGGGGGGTCCTTCCCCGGACTTATCAATTTATCTTAAACCGGTCGCTTTCCATCAGGCGGACCGGTGGATGGGACTGCCCCCTGGAAAATGCCTATTTTCCAGGGGGTTTTTTATAGGTATAATACTGCCTTATGACCGGCGCAAAGGCTTATGAGCCAGGCTCGCAATACATGAATGAAAATGGCCTATCATCACGAGGAGGCCCAGTCTACCTCCCCCTTTCGCAAAAGGGGGATACAGGGGGATTTCGCCTGTTTCTTAAATCCCCCTCAGTCCCCCTTTTTCAAAGGGGGAGACTACGAGGCCCGCGGCAGCGTGCCGCTACGGCGCAAATCTGGTAAACTATTCTGTTGACATGATTTCGATAATTGACTACGGCGCGGGCAACCTGTACAGCGTTTCCAAAGCCATCGCCCGGCTGGGCTATGAAGCGGAAATAACCAGCGAGCCGCGGCGGCTGTTCGATGCTCAAGCGGTCATACTGCCCGGGGTGGGTTCGGCCGGGGATGCCATGAAGAAGTTGAAGGGCCTGGGCCTGGACGCAGCTTTGAAGCAGCTTTACCGGGAAAAGAAGCCGCTATTCGGCGTTTGCCTGGGGCTGCAACTGCTGTTCCGGCACAGCGAGGAAGAAGGTGGCTATGATTGCCTGGACCTGCTGCCGGGCCGGGTTACCAGGCTTCCCCCCGGGGAGAAGATCCCGCACATGGGATGGAACCAGGTGCGGCAGCGCCGGCGGCATCCCATTTTCGAGGGCATACCGGATGGGGCCTATTTCTATTTCGTTCACAGCTATTACGCCGCCGTCGCCGACGGCTCCATCGTGGCCGGCGAGACGGACTACGGCATCGCCTTTCCCAGCCTGCTGATCGAGGACAACCTGGTGGCCACCCAGTTCCACCCCGAAAAGAGCGGCGACCTGGGTCTGAAACTCTATGACAACTTCCTGAAAAGTACCGGAATTAACCACGAATAAACACGAATGAACACGAATAGCTTTGTAATAATGCATAATGAGGGACGGGAAAGCGACCAATACAAAGAAAAGGAAATTGGGGATTATTATTAATTTTGCCAGGCCCAAACTGCAGTACGTAAAGAATAGTCGCCTGATGTCTTATTCGTGTTTATTCGTGTTCATTCGTGGCTAATTAAGCGGCAAACTGGGACCGGAACTAAC
>CAZFEA010000335.1:0-891 GCA_964518085.1 uncultured Dehalococcoidia bacterium | reverse complement strand
AAACGGAACCACAAGATTTCACGAGATTACCACAGATTTGAGTAAGAAATGGCGGTGTAAAGACTCTACCGAGTCTGGAAACCAGCCGAAGAATCTTGTGAAAATCTCGTGTAATCTCGTGGTTCATTGTTCAGGTTATTGGTGGACAGTCCCTTATTCGTGTGCATTCGTGTTCATTCGTGGTAAATTAGAGAAATGGAGATAATTCCGGCTATTGACATCAGGGGCGGTCGCTGCGTGCGGCTGTACCAGGGCGATTACCGCCTCGAGACGGTATTCCCCGACACACCGGTGGGCTTCGCCAGGAAATGGGAAGCCCTGGGCGCGCCGCGGCTGCACGTCGTCGATCTGGATGGCGCCGCCGCCGGTGAGCCACGCAACTGGCAGGTCGTGGGCGAGATCGTCAACGCCGTTAGCGCGCCCGTCGAGCTTGGCGGGGGCCTGCGCACCCTGGACACGGTCAAGAAAGCCCTGGACATGGGTGTCGACAGGGTGGTCCTGGGCACCGCGGCCATCGAGAATCCGGCCCTGATAGAATCGGCCTGCCGCCGGTACGGAGAAGCCATCGTCGTGGGGATAGATGCCCGGAACGGCAGGGTCTCGGTGAAAGGCTGGAAGGTGGATTCCGCGATAGCCGCGGAAGAGCTGGCCGGCGCCATGGCCTCGCTGGGGGCGAAAAGGTTCATATTTACCGATATCAGCCGGGACGGCGCCCTGAAAGGACCGAACTTCGAGGCTCTGGCGGCGCTGACGAAGGCGATAGCCCTGCCGGTGATCGCCTCGGGAGGCGTTTCCAGCCTGGCCGACCTGGAAAGGCTGGACAAACTGGGGGTGGAAGGGGCGATCATCGGCAAGGCATTCTACACCGGCGCCCTGGATGCCGGGGAAGTG
>CAZFEA010000334.1:0-4033 GCA_964518085.1 uncultured Dehalococcoidia bacterium | reverse complement strand
AATCCCCCTTAGTCCCCCTTTTTCAAAGGGGGAGATGGCGACATTTTCTGAGCAACGTAAACGCTGCCTCACAGGTCCGCCAGAGGCGGATGGTACCGGTCCCTTTCCGGTGAATACCAGCCAGTATTGGGTGTGGCGCTACGTCCTGACCGCCAAACGTTCGTAGTATACATCAACGCTGTCCGAGAGACACGCTAAGGAAGATTAAATATTCGTGACATCTCCAAACACCCATGAGCTGCGATCACAATCCGTGCATGAAAGCGATGTCTCACAGGCGAGGACGCCTGTGGTACCGTCTTCTCCCTCCATGCTCGCTTGCCGATAGCCTCTAAGGCTCAAAGCCATGTCTCACGGGCGAGGATCCGCCAGAGGCGGATGGGACCGGTTCTTTTGTAGGACGAAAGCCTACAAAAAGTCTTGAAATGCGCCGATTGGTTTTGGGTGTGGAATCGTGGTATAAATATAATTCGGGAAAATCAATCCGTTAATGAAGGCTTTTTCCTTGGGAGTGAGCCTGACCTCACCCCACCCTCACCCTGACCCTCTCCCGTCGAGGGAGAGGGAAATGAGGCGTTGGCTTTAAGGAGCTTGAGAAACCATGAGAATGCGTTCTACAGGGCTCGGGAAAACCGAACTGGTAGCTGAGGTCGAAGACCTGAAAAGGATGGGAGACTTCCTCATCCTGGTGGTCCAGACCAGCTCGCCGGTGAAGTGGAAAGTCCGCGCGGCGATGGACCGCAGGGACCTTTTCCGGCTGCTGGGCTTTATGTTCAAGTGGTCCAACATCAAGTATGTGTTGTTTGGACCGAAGAAGAAAGAGAACCCGGAGATACCCCCGTTTTGAGACCCCACAGGCGGGGTCGCCTGTGGTACCGGTATTTTCCGGGGAATCTGGTGAAATCTCGTGTCATCTCGTGGTCTATTGTTCGCGACAGTAACCGGAAGGAGCAAGAGCTATGCCCGATGAAACTTACGATGCCGTAATTGTCGGCGCCGGAAACAAGGCGCTCATCGTGGCCATGTACCTGGCCAAATATGGCGGCATGAGCGTGGCCCTGTTCGAAAAACGCCACGAGGCGGGGGGCGGCTGGTGCAGCGATGAAGGCCCGGCGCCCGGCTTTATCGGCGATTATCACGCCACCGCCGTCGGCCCGTTCTGGCACACCGCCACCGACATGGATTTCACCGAGTGGAAAGAGCTTGGCGTCAAGTACAACGAGGTGGAGTTCGGCGCCGGGGCCATCTTCAAAGAGACCGACGAACCGCTGATGATCTACAACCGCAAGGCCGATCCTTCCCTGGAGAAGTCGGCCGCCTCCATCGCCCGGTTCTCCAAACGCGATGCCGATACCTGGGTCCGGCTCCAGCCGCTGTTCGGCAAGATATTCTGGACGGCCATGCTGGAGTGGGTGCATAACCCGCCGCCGCCGCCCGGCGTCCCCGACGCCATCGAGCGACTGGTGATGAACCCGGAGCTCAAAAAGTATGGGGTCGACCCCTCGTGGATGGTCAAGACGCCGCTGGATATCGCCCGCGAGGTCTTCGAGAGCGATGAGATAATCTCCACCGCCATGCGGTACAATGAGACCGCGGTGGGCAATCCCCCGGACATACCGGGCACCGGCATCTGGGGCTTCCTCTATGCCATTTCGCTGATGCGGCCGATGCACGCCGGGGTCACCGGCGGCACCCACAACTGGGCGCACGCCGCGGTCAAGATCGTCCTGAAATACGGCGGCAAGATCTTCACCAAGCACGAAGTGGACAAGGTGATCATCGAGAACGGCGAAGCCACCGGCATCAAACTCACTGACGGCTCACAGGTAAAGGCCCGGAAGCTGGTATTGAGTACGCTTGACCCTTACAATCTCTGCTTCCGGCTCATCGGCAAAGAGCATCTTAGCTGGAAAATACAGAGACAGGTGGCCAACCTGGAGCGGCGCATCACCTGCATCACCTGGTACACCTGGGCCTTGCATGAGCACCCCAGGTACAAAGCCGGCGACATCAACCCCGATATCAGCCGCGCCATGAGCGTCATGCTCATCAACAGGGACCCGGAGACCCTGTGCCGGGAAATGGCCAGGAGGCGGCTGGGCATCATGCCCCATGAGCTGCAACTTAACATAACTAATCATTCCCTGGTGGACCATGCCCGGGTGCCCGAAGGCAAGAGCGCCGTGCTTACCGAGCAGTTCGTCATTCCCGCCGACCTGATGACCGAGCGGCAGTGGGCGGCCTACCGCAAGGCGCACGCCGAAGAGGTGCTCAAGTGCATGGGCGAACATTGCTACAACATGACCTGGGACAATGTCCTGGGCTACATCGCCTGCACCCCGTACGACCACTGCAAACTGGCCAACATGGCGCCCACCGGCAACTGGGCGGTTATTGATAACATACCCAGCCAGATCGGCCGGAACCGGCCCATACCCGAGTTCTCCAGCTATCGCACGCCGATAAAGAACCTCTATGCCACCGGTTCCGCCTGGCACCCGCTGGCGATGTCGGCCTCCTGGAGCGGCTATTGCTGCTACAAGATACTGGCCGAGGACTTCGGCCTGGAAAAGCCCTGGCAGAAGGAAGGCCGGCCGTGGTAGCTTCTGGAAGTGAGAGGTGGGAAGTGAGAAGTGGGACGACGGCAGGGGCGAACCATGGTGGGATGGCCCAATCCCTGGCCTGGACCGGCCGGAACCCAGAAATATTGTATGGCAGAACTCCATCGAAGACCGGAACTGGTTAATAGATTACTGAGATTGGAGACAGATTACAGAGATTATGAATGGGGACACCTGAGAGATTCAATGATAATCTCTGTAATCTCTTGTTAATCTCCGTAATCGTAATTCCAATCTCCGAAAACGGAATTTTTGCCAGGTTGCATATTTTTGCGCAGGAATTGATCGTTAACGGGCTATTGCCTATCGCCTGACGCCTGTCGCCTATTGCCTGTTTAAGGAGTGAACTAATATGACAGAATGCGATGTCCTGGTTATCGGCGGGGGGCCCAACGGCCTCGAACTGGCGGCCTACCTGGCTAAAGCCGGGGTCGACGTCCTGGTGCTGGAAAAAAGGCACGAGGCCGGCGGCGGCCTGGCCACCGAGTCGGTTACCCTGGGCGATTTTATTCATAACACCCACGCGGTGTACATGATGATGGTGGACTATGCCCCGGTCTACAACGACCTCAACCTGGCGCAGTACCGGTTAAGACACATCAGGCCTTCCCTGCAATTCGTCTTGCCCCTGTCCAGCGGCAAGGCAGTGTGCCTGTATACCGACGTGGAGAAGACCTGCCAGTCCTTCGCCGCCTTTTCCAAGAAGGATGCCGAGGCCTACCGGGACCTGTATCACGTCGCCGCCCGGGCCATGGAGGAGTTCATCGGCCCGGCGACCTTCGCGCCGCCGGTGCCGGCCCTGGACCAGGTGGTCAAACTGCAATCCACCGATATCGGCCGGGAGATAATGGAGTTCTCCGAAAAGAGCCCCCAGGAGATCGTCAACGAGCGCTTCGAAAACGAGCATGTGCGGGCGCTGATGCTCTACCTGGCCACCCACTGGGGGGTGGCCTACAACCAGCCCGGCCTCGGCTACCTGGTGATGCTCTACCTGAACCGGGCAACCAACTACCACCTGGTGGCCGGCGGCTCGCACATGGTGGCCCAGGCGGTGCACAAGTCCATCGTCGAAAACGGCAGCATGGTGAAGAACAGCCAGTATATCAAGAGGATCATTGTTGATAATGGCGTTGCCACCGGCGTCGAGATGATCGACGGGTCTGTCGTCAAGGCCCGCCAGGCGGTGGTCAGCACCCTCGATCCGCACCAGACTTTCCTGAAGCTGGTCGGCAAGCAGAACCTGAGCAAGGACTTCGCCGAGACCATCGAAGGCTGGCAGTGGGAGAAATACAGCCTGACCGGCGTCCACCTGGCCATGGAGGAGGCGCCCAACTTTGCCGCGGCGGCATCCAATCCGGATATCAACAAGGCATTTGTTTACATCCTGGGCTATGAGACCGACCAGGACCTGA
>CAZFEA010000333.1:0-4080 GCA_964518085.1 uncultured Dehalococcoidia bacterium | reverse complement strand
GTGGCCTATTCCACCATCAGCCAGCTCGGCTTCATGATGCTGGGACTGGGCGCCGGCAGCATTTCCGCAGGCATATTCCACCTGTTCAACCACGCCTTCTTCAAGTGCCTCCTGTTCCTGGGATCGGGCAGCGTCAACCACACCAGCGGCACCTTCAACATGAAGGAGCTGGGCGGACTGCGCAAGCACATGCCCTGGACTTATGCCACCTTTCTGGTCGCCGCCCTGAGCCTGGCGGGCATCTGGCCTCTAGCCGGGTTCTGGAGCAAGGACGAGATCCTCCTGGAAGCGTCGCACCAACCGCTACTGTTCACCATGGCCATGATCACCGTATTCATGACCGCCTTCTACATCTTCCGCGCCCTGTATCTCACCTTTCACGGTGAATACCGGGGCGGCGCCGCCGCGGCCACTACCCACGTGTCCACAGCCCATAACGACCCCGGGGCACACACCGCTCACAACGTACCGTCGGCGAGCCATGGGGCCCATGGCGGCCACAGCACACTGCATGAGTCGCCGCCGGTCATGGTCTTCCCCATGGTGGTGCTGGCCTTCCTTTCCATAGTAACCGGACTTCTCAATGTCGCCGGAGGCTTTTCCCGGTTCCTGGGGGAGGGAGCCGAGGGCGGCAAGACGCCGGGTTTCTTCGAGGGACTCTTCGGCGTCTTCACCCACGGCTGGATACCGGCGGCGGCCACGGCCATCGCCCTGGCCGGGATATTCCTCGCCTACGCCATGTATGAGCGAGGCTGGATTTCGCCCGACAAGATCGGCGCCGCCTTCCGGCCGGTCTACCAGCTCCTGTCTCGCAAGTACTTCATGGACGAACTCTACGAACGGGCGTTCGTCGGCAACGTGCTCTACAAATGGATCTTCCGCCTGTTCGAGGCCATAGACAAGTATGTCGTGGACGGCATCGTTAACGGCCTGGCCGCACTGTCGATGTTTTTCGGCCGGGCGCTGCGCGGCCTTCAGTCCGGGCAACTCCAGGCCTATGGCCTGGCCATCGTCTTCGGCCTGGTAATCATCGTTGCCATATTCTACCTGATCGTCTTGCCGTAAGAAGGAGCGTTAGCCTTGTACTTTCCGTATCTATCGGCAATCCTATTCCTTCCCGCTCTCGGCGCTTTGATCATCGCCCTGTGGCCCAACCCTACAACCAGGGGGCCAAGGAATACCGCCCTGGTCTTTGCCCTGGCCGCCTTTGCTCTTTCCATAGTTGTATTCCTTCTTTACGACAAAACATCCTTCTTCATGGGGAAAATGCAGTTTGCCGAGAGGGCCCTGTGGATACCGCCGCCTCTGAATGCCTACTACTACCTGGGGGTCGACGGCCTGAGTCTTCCGATGGTAATACTGACAACCCTTATCGGGGTGATCGCCGTCCTCGTATCCTGGCGCATAAACCTCCGGCCCAAGGAATACTTCGCCTGGCTATTGCTTCTGGAGACCGGTATCCTGGGTGTGTTTATGTCCCTGGACCTGGTGCTGTTCTTCCTTTTTTGGGAAGTGGAACTCATCCCCATGTTCATGCTGATATCCGTCTGGGGGTCCGGCCGCAAAGAGTACTCGGCCACCAAGTTCGTCCTCTATACCCTGCTAGGCTCGGCCCTGATGTTGACCGGCATCTTGCTGCTGTACTTCAACGTCGCCAACGCGCCCTTCATGGCCGGCAAATCGCCCTTCGACATGGTGGCCCTTTCCCAGGCCAACCTGGCGGCCAGGGGCATCACATTACTTCCGGTCATCTTCCTGCTTATCCTCATGGCTTTCGTGATCAAGCTGCCGGTCTTTCCCTTTCACACCTGGCTGCCCGATGCCCATACCGATGCCCCCACCGCCGTCAGCGTCGTCCTGGCGGGGGTGCTCCTCAAAATGGGGGGCTATGGCATGATACGCATCGGGGTGGGAATTTTTCCCGAGGCCGCCAGGATGTTCGCCCCGCTTTTCGTGGTCCTGGCGGTGGTCAACACCCTGTATGGCGCGGCCATCACCATGAGACAGACCGACCTGAAAAGGATGATCGCCTATAGCAGCGTCAGTCACATGGGTTATGTCCTGCTGGGCATCTTTGCCCTCACCCAGATAAGCCTCACCGGGGCCACCCTGCAGATGTTCAGCCATGGCATCGTAACCGGGCTGCTCTTTTCCATGGTGGGCCTGGTCTACGAAAAGACCCACACCCGCGACCTGAACAAGCTGGGCGGCCTGGCCCGGCAGATGCCGGTGGCCCTGGTGGTCTTCAGCATCGCTGGCCTGGCTTCCCTGGGGCTGCCGGCCACCAGCGGATTCATCGCCGAGTTCACCGTCTTCCTGGGAAGCTTTACCAGCAAGGCCTTCGACGGCATTCAGCCCCTTACCATACTGGCGGTGGTTGGCATTGCCCTTACCGCCGGTTATATCCTGTGGATGCTGCAGCGCGTTTTTTACGGGCCGCCCAGGGATGAGTACGCCCACGTTCCCGATGCCCAACCTATCGAAATGGTCCCTATCTTCGCCCTGGTGGTGGCCATCGTGCTGGTAGGTATCTTCCCGTCCCTGCTGACGGACATTATTAGGATCGGCGTTCAACCGGTTATGAGAGCAGTCGGCCTGTAGGCTGTCATTGCGAGCGCAGCGAAGCAATCCCGGCATGGAGCCGCTTTCTTCGCGACGGTAGCGAGGCAACGGCATTATAGAGAGGATAGCCTTGAACTTAGGAGTCTTAGCGCCAGAAATTACCATATTCGTCACCGCCATACTGGTTATTCTCCTGGACCTGGTGATCAAGAGAAAAGGCTTTCTCGCGGTCGTGAGCATTGCCGGGCTGGCTGCTTCCGTTATCCTTTCGGTAAGCCTGTGGGGGGTACGCGGCACAGTGTTCAGCGGCATGCTGGCGCTCGACGAGTTCGCCATGTTCTTCAAGGTCATCTTCGCTGTGGCCGCCATACTGGTGATATTGGCTTCGACCGACTACGTGTCCAAATTCCAGCGATTCCAGGGCGAGTTCTACGGCCTGATACTGCTATCGGTTATCGGCCTGTCGTTCATGGCCGCCACCGCCGAGCTTATCTCCATTTACATATCGCTGGAACTGGCCAGCATATCCCTTTATGTCCTGGCCGCCTTCCTCAAGGACGAGAAATCGAGCGAAGCCGGGCTGAAATACCTCCTCCTGGGGGCGATAGCCTCGGCTGTCCTCCTTTACGGCATGGCCATGGTTTTCGGCTTCACCGGAAGCACCCATCTGAGGGAGATCGCCGTTTTTCTCGGCGCCCAGGGCGGGAGTCCGGCGCTGTGGACCGGCATCATCTTCATGGTCGCCGGCTTTGGCTTCAAGATCGCCGCCGTCCCCTTTCAAATGTGGGTTCCCGATGTCTATGAAGGCGCCCCCACGCCGGTCACTGCCTATCTTTCGGTAGCCAGCAAGGCGGCCGGCTTTGCCGTTATCGTCCGCGTCTTCCACCAGGCCTTTGGCGCTTCCTGGCTCTCCGTGGAATGGGGACTGCTGTTCG
This sequence comes from uncultured Dehalococcoidia bacterium, assembly GCA_964518085.1. Lineage (GTDB taxonomy): Bacteria > Chloroflexota > Dehalococcoidia > JACQUA01 > JACQUA01 > JACQUA01. Next base: position 583 of record CAZFEA010000333.1, on the reverse strand, counting down.
CCGTCCTGGCGGCCTTCTCCATGACCGTGGGCAACCTGGTTGCCCTGGCCCAGACCAACATCAAGCGCATGCTGGGGTACTCCAGCATCGCCCAGGCGGGCTATATCATGGTCGGTCTGGCGGCCATGGGGTTCGCTCCGGCCGGCGACGTCTTCGCCCGCAGCGGCATCCTATTCTTCCTGGCCAGCTACACCGTCACCAACTTGGGCGTCTTCATTGCCATTATTGCCATTTCCCGGGAGAGCGGAAGCGACCTTATCGAGGACTTCGCCGGTGCGGCCAAAAGGTCCCCCTGGCTGGCATTGGGCCTGGCCTTCTGCCTTATTTCCCTGACCGGCATACCACCTGCCTCGGGCTTCCTGGCAAAGTTCTACATCTTCAACGCCGGGGTCAATAATAACCTCACCTGGCTGGTGGTGATCGGCGTCATCAACAGCGTCATTGCCGCCTATTACTACCTGCGCGTGGTCAAGCTCATGTACCTCGGCACGCCCAGGGCTGAAAAACCGATCCCTTCCTCCGGTCCTCTCCGGCTGGCCATGGTACTGGCCTGCCTCGGAGTCCTCTTTATCGGGGTCATCCC
>CAZFEA010000332.1:0-4092 GCA_964518085.1 uncultured Dehalococcoidia bacterium | reverse complement strand
ACTATGTCTTACTAATTTTTCCATTTCACGCAAGACTTCAGATCTAAGGGACTAAACAATATCAAAATACCAATGTTCGAATATCAAAACGGCTCATCCCTAGCCCATGCCCCTCAGAAGTTCTTGGTTGCGCCCGGCTGGGCATTTGAATCTTGGTGTTCGAATTTGTTTAGTATTTAGAACTTCGTATTTAGGATTTGTTCTTTCCATTCTGCCCAATAACCCTATAGTTTAGGGACTAATGCCTGGCCCCTAACTCCTATCTCCTATCTCCTAACTCCTTACGGGACTGAGACTTTGCCGGGCCTCAATGGTAACCCGTACTTCTGGAACAGGGCAATGGCCATAACCGTGACGAACCCCACGACGTCCGTTACCATGCCAGGGAAAATCAGCAACACCCCGGCGGCAAACGCCATGACTCTCAATGGAATGGCAACTGGCCTGAAAAGGTAACCCTCTAGCGCCACCGCCAGACCAATGCAGCCTAAAAGGCTGGAAGGAATGGCAAAGGCGATTTCTTCCAGCGTCCCCCTGAGTATGATCGCCGGGGAATAAATGAAAAAGAACGGCATGATATAGGCCACCGCCGCCAGGCGGGTCGCCTGCCATCCCGTGGCCATCGGCCTGGCGCCGGCAATGGCGGCGCCGACATAAGCCGCCATGCACACCGGCGGGGTCAGGAAAGCCAGCATCCCAAAGTAGAAGATGAAAAGATGGGCCGCCATGGGAGAAACATTGGCGGCCACGATGCCGGGCGCGATGAGGGTGGCCAGGACGATGTATATTGCCACCGCCCCGGTCCCCATGCCCATGATGAAGGCCAGCAGGGTGGTCCACAGCAGCAGGATGAATAGATTGCCGCCGGAAAGGGTGACCAGTATGGGCGAAATATTCCCCGCCAGTCCCGTCAGATAGACGCTGGAGGTTATCATGCCCACAGCGGCGGTCACCGCGGCCAGCATCAACATGCCTCTGCCGGCGCGGTCCAGACAGGTCGCGATCTTCCGGATATTGAGCCTGGTATCCTTCCTCAGCAGGCTCACCACGATCAGGAAGCCTATGGAATAGGCTGCGGCCCGTTCGGCGGAAATCCTCCACACCGCCAGCAAGAAGACCAGCAGCAGCGGAGACAGGAGGTGTATCCATCCGCTCAAGGCCACCTGCTTCAGCGGAGGCAGACCTTCCCGGGATATGCCCTTCAACCCTGTCTTTGCCGCCCGGAAATCAACCTGCAGGAAAATGGCAAAATAGTAGAGGACCGCCGGCAGCGCCGCAGCGATGGCCACCTCCAGGTAACTCACCCCCAGGAAACCAGCCATGATGAAGGCCACCACCCCCATTACCGGCGGCATCAGGGAACCACCGGTAGACGATGCGGCTTCTACCGCCCCGGCAAACTCAGGCTGGTAACCCACCTTTTTCATCATGGGGATGGTGAAGGTGCCCGTGGCTACCACGTTGGCTATCGGGCTGCCGCTGATGGTGCCGAAAAGCCCGCTGGAGACCACGGCCACCTTGGCCGGCCCCCCGCGCACGTGGCCGAACAGGGCGAAAGCTCCATCAATAAAGGTCTTGCCTGCGCCGGTCATGCTGAAAAACTCGCCAAACAGGATGAACATGGCGGCGATGCGCCCGATAGTCTGCAGCGGGACGCCGAATATTCCGCTCACGCCCATATAGAACTCCTCGGCCAGGCGGCCGATGCTGTAGCCCTTGCCTGCCAGGAGCCCGGGCAATTTATCGGAAACCAGGGGATAAATGATGAACAGGACCACCAGTATGGATACCGTTATGCCCACCGTCCTCCTGGTTGCCTCAAGTATGGCCACTACCGCGCCGCCGGCCAGGGCTATTTCAAAGGGGGTTGCCGCGTTGTAAAGCTCGTATTCCACCCGGCCCCAGTTGAAGAACAGGTAGAGCATGCTGGCCGCGCTGAACGCCACCAGGACGTAGTCGTACCAGCCCGGCCGCAACATCCCTTTCCTGGCGGGAACGAGGAGAAAGGTCATTACCAGGGCAAAGAAAAGGAACAGGGCCAGGTGCTGGCCCGGGAAGAGGAAAAGTCTGACGGCAGGGACGACGGTGTAGCCGGACACCTCCAGAGGGGTCAACGAGGAAATGAATCCGGGGACATCCAGTACGGCGACGACCGCCCATAGCATCAGGACTATGGACATGGCGCTGACGAGTTTCGCCCGGGCGCCTTTATATCTATGCTGGAGTTCTTCCATGGTTGCAGACGTCCTGGAGGTGAGCTATGAGCGGGTCGGGGCCGCGAAGCGAGGCGGCTTTGCCGCCCGTAGCGGCACGCTGCCGCGTGCTCCTTCTACCGCGTAGGGGCGAACCAGGGAGAGGAGGCGGGGCGATGCGGGTGCGGTTCGCCCGCCCTCGCGCCGCATACCCCGATGCTTCGACCGCTACATGTTGATGCCGGGCGAGCCGCCGACCCCGACAAGTCGTCCGCCTCAGGCAAATGGTTCGCCCCTACGGCACCCGTTGGCTTTTCCCTCTTGCCTTTCGCCTTTTGCCTTTCGCCTTTTCCCTTACTTCCCCTTCTCCAGGATATTCTTCTGGAAGGTTTCCAGGGCCGTCGTCCACAACCCCTTTTCTTTGTAGTACTTTATCGCCCCGTTATGAAAAGGAATAGTGGGGTATTTGGCAAAGTTGGCCGCGGTAAAATCCGAAAGCTCGGCGTGGGCCGGCCTGATCTCATCAAGATGATCCATCACCGTTTTGACGATTGTATAGATCAGGTCGTCGGGCACGTCGGCGGAGGTGGTTACTCCCAGTCCGAACATCAGGGTGATGGTCTCAGGGGTGGTCCCGGGAAACCTTGCCGGCTGTGACGGGGTATTTTCCGGGAAGTAGAAGGGGAATTGTTTCTGGACGGCGAGCACCTTATCCCTGGGCACGGCTACCACGTGGGCACCGCCCGGGACCCGGGCAAGCTCTTCCAGCTTGATCCTAAGACCGGTGCCAAAAGCAGTGTCGACCCGTCGCTCTTTCAGGTTCTCATACATCTCCAGGATGGTCGAGTGCCTCAGGGCAACGATATCTTTGTCGAAGTCCATTCCATATTCCTTGAGCAGGACACGCAGGGTAGCTTCCACCACTGGCGCCGCCGGGAAGATGGCGCTGACCTTTTTGCCCTTTAAGTCGGTCGCCGACTTTATCCCGGTATCCCCCCGGGTGATGATCGAGTAGTTGGAGGCGTAGGTGAAAAACAGATCGCGCACCTTTTCGTATTTGGGGCTGCCCATGGTGCCGGTATATGCCGGGTAGGTGTTCACCGCGCCGGCAAAGACCATCTCGACTTCGCCCTTGGCCATGCGGGCATATCCCTGCAGCGGGGCGGCCAGCGGTTCAACGGCGAGCTTGATATTGGCGTACTTGCTGAGTACCGTTCCCATGGCCAGCCCGCCGACATAAGAGGTAGTCCCCGCCGACCAGGTGGTCAAAGAAAGGGTTTTGGCGCCCTCCTTGGGTTCCGCTGCCGGGGTAGTTGGTTTGGCCGTGGGTTTAGCTGGCGCCGCGGTAGCTTTTGGTGGTGGTGTCACAACCGCGGTTGCTTTTGCCGCCGCAGCGGTGATCGCCGGCCGCGGCGACGGAGTGGCCGGGGGCGGCGTGGGCGTGGCCTCAACCCGGCAGGCAATGGCGGCCAGAAACACCGCCATCAAAAGGCATCCCATGGTAACGACCAACTTCTGCATTTGCGTTCCTCCTGAATCAATCATAATTCGCTCGAATAATAGCCGGTGCCATCCGCCTCTTGCGGACCTGTGAGACCAGCGTTTTCGTCGTTGCTGCGCTGTGGGCAAATCTCATGGGCTTAAACAGGCCGGCGGCACAGCCCTCTCCCCGCGGTACGCACGCCGCGATGCCTGTGGGCGGTGATTTTCATGTCTCCCTGCCAGCAACACAATGCTCGCGAGTGATTGCCATGCTCATTGCCGCCATCTCCATTTTTCCAGCGTTCAGCCTTTTTGTCCGCCGCTAAGTTACACCAACCCGGCCTTTCTTGTCAACCGCCGCGCAGGGGCTAGCCACAATACTGTTCATTTAAATAACCCTGACAGTCCTTTCAATAGG
>CAZFEA010000331.1:3171-4102 GCA_964518085.1 uncultured Dehalococcoidia bacterium | reverse complement strand
CTGTTTCTTAAATCCCCCTTAGTCCCCCTTTTTCAAAGGGGGAGACGGCGACATTGTTTCCGTATCTAAATCTAATGTCGTACTTCGCCATCTACCCGCCTTGCGAGCCGTGACTTCCCAGCAGAGCCACGAGATTCTTCTTGAGGTCTGGTAGATCATTTCTTATGATATTCCAGACTTCATGGGCATCCACGCCCGCATAGTCATGAATGAGCACGTCCCGGCGCCACGGTATTTCCGGATGCAAGTCCTTCAATTCTTGAGAAATACGTTTTGAGGCTTCTCCGATGATTTCAAAATTCCTGACGATTGCATCCTGGAGCATTGTGGATTCCATGAACGTGGTATGATTGGCAGGAGTGTAGGACTCAACGCGCTCGATGGATTCCAGTATGTGGGTGATGTACAGACTATCTTTCTTCACAAAGGCACGGCCTCGGCAAGGACCCGGTCCCGTATGTTACGGTTCAGGGCTCGCGTGGTAACAATGTCCACCTTTCTACCCAGGACATCTTCCAGATCCTGCATCAAAGCTATGTGGTCCAGGAGGCTGCGGTCCTCTTCCATCTCGACAAGAAAATCAATGTCGCTCTTCGGGCCGGCTTCCCCGCGAGCGACTGAGCCAAATACCCTCACGTTCCTGGCGCCGTATTTGGCGGCAAGGCGAAGGATTTCATCCCTCTTCTCTCTAAGCAGATCTTGTACTGTCACGGCGGTATGTAACCCTGTTGCTGAGTATACCCGCCATAATACCAATGGCGGAGAGCGCGGTCAACTGAAGGCTAATCGCTGACAGTAGCCAGTAGTCAGTAGCCAGTAGGGGCGCGCTGTCGCGCGTCGCCAAGCGCCAACCGCCAACCGCTAATCGCTAACAGCTACGGCTTCTCCCTGGCGGGAAGAAGGCACAGGCCGCCGAGGATATAGGAAAGGG
>CAZFEA010000331.1:0-3161 GCA_964518085.1 uncultured Dehalococcoidia bacterium | reverse complement strand
ATGGCGGAGCGCGCGGTCAACAGAAGGCTAATCGCTGACAGTAGCCGGCAGCCAGCAGGGGGTCTTCTCTCTTTCGACTTGAATGTTGAATCTTAAATCTTGATCATGCCTTCTCCCTGGCCGGAAGAAGGCACAGGCCGCCGAGGATATAGGAAAGGGCCATGACCAGGAATGCCGCGGTGAAACCCCTGGCCTCGACCAGCCAGCCCATAATCGGCCCCCAGATTGCCCCGGCGCCGTAACCGATGGTGAAAAAGATGCCGAAGTTCATATCCCGGTTCTTGTCATCGGTAACATCGGACATCCAGGCCTGTTGCAGCGGGCTTTCAGCATACACCACCAGGCCCATGACTAACATTATTATGCCGATGAGCATGAAGTTCCGGCCCTGGAGGGCCAGGGCCACGGTCGTCAAAGTAGAAAAGAGGTAACAGAAGAGGATGACCTTTTTTCGTCCGAACCGGTCGGAAAGCCTGCCAAATCCAAACGGCCCGATAACGCTGGCGCCGGTCATCACGGTTATCAGTATGCCCACTTCTACGGTGCTGTAGTTCAACTGTTGTATCAGATACAAAGGCACATAGGTCAGCACCACGCCGATTCCCCGGCCGCCGGCGGCGAACAACTGGGCGCCGGTAATGCTGACGATATTCCGGTCGCGGAAGTATGACTTCAGATCAGACATCCGGATGCCCAGATCCGACGCTTTCAGGCCGCCCGTTCTTGCTTTGGGGGCCTCCTTTATCATCACCATGATCAGGATGCCCACGACCAGGGCAGGAATGGTCCACAGTATCAGCGTCCAGCGCCAGTCAAAGCGGACCAATAAGAATGCCGTGATCAGCGGGGCGACCACCATGCCCAGCTGGGCGACGGAGTTGTTGAAGCCGAGGGCGCGGCCGCGTTGTTTTTTTTCGAACTGTTCGGCGATGATGGAGTTACCGCAGGGATGCTGGGGCGCCCCGCCAACCCGGTTGGCCACCCTGAGCCACAAGACGTGGGAAAAACTGGCGGCGATGGCGTTGGCGCCGGTGCTCACCCCGGCGACAATGCTGCCTATGCCCAGCAGGTGTTTTCGCTTGACCACCCCGCTGATGGAGCCAAACCACAACTGGATAATGCCGCCTATTATGTTGGTCACCCCCAGCATCCAGCCGAGCTGGGTATAGGTCATGCCGATGTCGGCCATCATGCGGGCCCAGACCAGGGGCATGAGGGGCACGTAGCTATGGTTGACGCCGTGGGAGCCAGCCACCAGGCCGAGGGTTATGTTCCTGTTGGCAGGTTTAGATTCGGTGGCCGCCTGCTGGCCTATGGCTTCTGACAACCCGATGAACCCTACCTGCCGTCCAGGTAGCCCTGGGTGTTCATAAGCTCGGCGTTCAGGATGGCCGCCCCGGCGGCGCCGCGGATGGTGTTGTGGCCCACCAGGGTGAACTTGTAGCTCATGATCGGGCATTCCCGGACGCGGCCTACCACCGAGGCCATTCCCTTTTCCACGGTGCGGTCTATCTTGGGCTGGGGCCGGTTGTTCTCCCTTCGGACGATGATGGGATGGTCCGGGGCCATGGGCAGATTGAGCTCCTTGAGGGGGTTGAAATTCTCCATTGCCGCGATGACCTCCTGGAGGGGGGGCTTCCCGTCCAGTTTCACCGAAACGGCTTCGGTATGAGCGTCATTGACGTTCACCCGGTTGCAACTGGCGCTGACGGTCATGCGCGCATTGGCGATGCTGTGGCCATTGAAGCTACCCAGAAGCTTTAGAGTTTCAGACTGGACTTTTTCTTCTTCGCCGCCGATGTAAGGGAGCACGTTATCGAGAATGTCCAGGGAGGGCACTCCCGGGTAACCCGCACCGGAAAGGGCCTGCATGGATGTCACCATCACCTGGCTCAAGCCGAACTGCATCAGCGGCTTCAGGACCAGGACCATGTGGATGGTGGTGCAATTGGGATTGGTGACGATGAAACCCCTGGACCCCCGGTTCTTTTTCTGGACCGGGATAAGCTTCAGGTGGTCCGGGTTTACCTCCGGGATCAAAAGGGGAACATCGGCTTCCATCCGATAGTTCTTGGCATTGCTGGAGACGGCATAACCGGCCCTGGCGAACTCGGCCTCAATGGGACCGGCCACGTCGGCATCCAGGGCGGAAAAGACGATTTTGCAGTCCAGGTTGGGGCGGCATTCCTGCACCGGCATGGCGCGGGCATAGGCCGGGACATCGGCGCTGATCTTCCAGCGTCCATCCATGACCTCGCCATAGGTCTTGCCGGCGGACCGCTCCGAGGCCGCCAGTGCGGTGATCTCGAACCAGGGGTGGTTTTCCAGTAACTGGACGAAGCGCTGCCCGACCATTCCGGTAGCGCCGAGTATGCCGGCTTTGATCTTCATGTTATTGTCCTTGCTCCGAACGGGTACCACAGGCGGCCCTGCCTGTGGGACATCGTTTTCATTGCGTGATGGTGCTCGCCGGCGGGCATGGCTGATTGCTCCGAACGGGTGAGGGGTAAGACGAACTTCACCCTCACCCTGACCCTCTCCCGTCGAGGGAGAGGGAACCGGTGAAAGCAACTACGATCTGGCCCAGGGTGACGAAATTATAGAGGAAAACCGGGTGGTTTACAATGCTGCAGCGGGTTCAGCGACGCCCCCGGGACCGGTGGGCGGCACGGCCGTGCCGCTACGGGGCGCCTGCGACGTGCTACTCCCGGGCGGGCGAACCAGAGACCCCGACACCTCGGGGTCTCTGGTTCGCCCCTACGGACTGTTTGACTGTTCGGACGGTTCGACTGTTCAGACTGATTAGACTGTTCAGACTTGGCACGCGGCAGCGTGCCGCTACGGCTTAGATATCCAGGTTGCGCACCGTCTTGGCGTAGGCCTGGATGAACGCCTTGCGCGGGGGCACTTCGTCGCCCATCAATTTCTGGAAGGTCTCGTCGGCCTTGACCGCATCCTCGACGTTGACCTGCAATATGGTCCTGCTGGATGGGTCCATGGTAGTGGACCAGAGCTGCTCCGGGCTCATTTCGCCCAGGCCCTTGTATCGCTGGATCTCCACTTTTTTGCCGTCAAGGCCCTTGAGCTTTTCGTCTTTTTCCTTATCGCTATACACCCAGAAGTGTTCCTTGGCCGACTGGATGCGATAAAGAGGCGGCTGG
>CAZFEA010000330.1:428-4108 GCA_964518085.1 uncultured Dehalococcoidia bacterium | reverse complement strand
CCCGGTGGGGGATGGCTTGGCGGGCGTTGAGGAGGAGGTTGACGAGGACCTGCTGGAGGGCTTCCCGGTTGCCCCGCATGGAGGGGAGTCTCTCGGGCACGTTCCAGGTGACCCGGATGTCGCTGGAGGCGAATTCGGACTCCAGTATCTCGATGGGCACCGACTTCATAGTCTTGTTACAGCCATGCGGGCCCCCGGGAATGCCCTCGACGCCGTCATCCCCATCCACGGCGGCGCTGCCCGCAGCCTGGAGTTCGTACTGGATATAGGGCTTCCCGGTGGCCAGGCTGTTTCCGCCGACGGTCAGCGCCGTACCGCGGCCGCTGTAAGCTATGGCTTTCTTTCCCGACAACCTTGCCAGGGCAATGGCCACCATCTGCACGATGATGGCCACGGTAGTGGAATAGCAGCTAACCGGCGCCGGCGCCTCGGGGCACAACACCGAATGGCTTCTAAACCTGGTTTCTATCACCCGCGCCAGGCCATGATTATTGAGGATGTCGGGATCGACCATGGTGATCAGGGCGAAACAGCAGGCCGAGCGGCTGCCTGCCGGACGGAGATTCCACGGTCCCACGGTCTGATCGCCGCTCCGGGTGAAATCCAGGGTCAGGGAGTTCCCGGCTTTGGCGGCCCTCAGATGTAACCTGACAAGACCGTCCGGCCCCTCGCCACCGAGGTCGAGGAAGCTTTCCACTTCAGTTTCGCCGTCTTTCCACCTGCTCAGTTCAGACCGCACCCGCTGCTCCGTCTTGTCAAGTAGCTGCTCAAAGACGGTCAGGACAACCTCCACTCCGAACTTGTCCATCAGTCTGTGAAGGTGCTGCCGGCCGATATGGCAAACCCCAATTTGCCCGTTTATGTCACCGATGAGAAGCTCCGGCGCCCGGGTATTTGAACGGAGGACCTTCACCAGGTCGGTATTCAATTCACCGCATCTCAAATACCTTACCGGCGGCAGCAGCAATCCCTCCTGGAATATCTCTGTCGACTGCGCGGAAGCGCTGCCCGGCACCGAGCCACCGATATCGGGTTTGTGGGCCATGGCGGCGCAGAAGGCTACCAACTGCCCCCGGTAAAAGACCGGCAGGACGACGGCGACATCCGATACATGGGTGCTGTTGCCGCGATAGGGGTGGTTCAGGATGTAGGCATCTCCTTCCGCGATTTCGGCGAGCGGATAGTCCTCCTTTATTGCTTCCACAAAGACCTGGAAAATGGCCAGGTGCATGTACAGGGACTTGTACTGACTGACCAGGCGGCCTTCCCGGTCCAGAATGGCACAGCTCGCGTCCTGTGTCTCCCGGATGGCGGTGGAATAGCCGGTCCGGAACAACAGGAGTTGCATTTCCTTGACTATGCCGGTGAGAGTGGTACTGATTACCTGGAAATCGATGGGGTCGACGCTGACAGTCATAGTTCGACTCTCCGGTTCATTCCGGGTCCGCGGACGGGTCCGGCATTGCAATAACGATATTGAGGAACCGGTCTATTTCGGCCTTTTGCCCCGGGAAGACCGCAACGGTGGAATCCTTTTGTTCTATTATGGCCGGCCCCGGAACGATATGGCCCGGCGCCAACCTGTCCCGGTCATAGATCTTGTAGCCGAGAGTCCCCTGCTTCTTGCCGGAATAGATGCCCCTCATTCCCTTCAGTGCGCCGTCAACGGGACTGGCGGCAGGGGGAAAAGTCCGGATGGCCGGTTTTGCCACCGGGACGGAAGAGGTCACCCGGTAATTCATGATCTCTATCGCCTGGTCTTCTGCCTTGTGGCCGAACTGGCGTTCATGGAGACTGTGAAACACGGCCCCGATGGCCAGCCTGTCGTTTTCGCGCACCGGCCATTCCGGGACCGGGACGGTTATTTCATATCCCTGGCCGGAGTATCGCAAGTCGAGATAGTGAGAATGGGCGATTTGATCCCCGGTGAAACCCTCGCTCTCGAGCTCGGTGGCGCCTTTCCTTCTCAGGTCAAGGAACTGCTCGTTCATGTAGGCCACGTCTGCAGAGGAAAGTATGCCCAGACTGGAACGCACATAGTCATGCCTGACGTCGGACAGCAGGAGCCCCATGGCGGAGGTAACGCCGGATACCGGCGGTATCACCACCCTGGGAATCTTCAGGGCCTGGGCCAGCCATCCCGCGTGGAGACCGCCGGCTCCCCCAAAAGCCAGCAGTACAAAGTCCCGCACGTCGTAGCCCCTTTCGGTAGAGATGGTCCGGATGCCCTGCTCCATATTCACGTTGATAATCTCGATGATGCCGTGGGCAGCCTGCTCCAGTCCCAGGTTTAAGGGCCGGGCTACCTTTTCCTCGATGGCTTGTTTCGACATCTCCTTGTATAGCCTCATCTGCCCGCCCAGGAAATAGTCAGGGTTGAGGAAGCCAAGGACCAGGTTGGCGTCGGTTACCGTCGGCTCCGCGCCGCCGGTGTTGTAACAGGCCGGTCCCGGAGCCGCCCCGGCGCTTGCCGGTCCGACTCTCAGAATTCCCTGCTTATCCACGGAAGCGATGGAACCCCCGCCGGCCCCGATGGTATTGATGTCCAGCATCGGAATGGCCAGGTCATATCTATCGATGGCGCCCCGGTTTGTCTGCAACGGGACCCCGGATTCGATCAAACCGATGTCGCAGCTCGTGCCACCCATGTCCAGGCTAATTACGTTGCCGTATCCTGCCGCACCGGCCAGGCGACTGGCGGCGATAACCCCGGCGGCCGGTCCGGAGAGCAGAAGAGGAACGGCCGTGGCAGATGGAGCGCTGAGGGTCCTGACGCCTCCATTTGACTGCATGATGTAAAGCTGCCTGGTCTTGACGCCATTCTGGACAAGCTCCCGGGCCAGGCGCGCCAGGAATCTGCCGAGGACCGGACCTATCATGGCATCAACGACTGTAGTGGACAATCGGAAATATTCCCTGATCTGGGGAAGGACCTCCGAGGACAGGCAGACCTGGCAGCCGGGCGCCATCTCTCTTATCAGGGCCCCGATTTGTTTCTCATGGGAAGGATTCAGAAATGAAAAAAGGAGGCAAACCGCAAATGACGTCACCTTCTGCTTAAGGAGCTTCTCGATGGCTTGCCGGGCCTGGAGGATATCGAGCGGCTTGACCACGTTGCCGCGGAAATCCAATCGTTCTTCCACCTCCTGCCGTAAACGTAGAGGCACCAGCGATTTGGGCCGGAAGCAATAGGGGTCATACTTGTCCCAGGACGTGGCCGCGCCTTCATAAATGTCGTTGATGCCGGTGAGGCCGGCAGTCAGCAGTACGCCGGTCTTTTCCACCTTCCCTTCCAGAAGGGCGTTAGTGCCTACTGTGGTGCTGTAGCAGAAGGACGTGATTTCCTCCGGCTTGATGTTTCCGGCAAAAAGCTGACGCAGCCCGCTGATGACCGATAAGGACGGATCTCCTGGAGTGGAGGGGACCTTGGTGGTCGTCATCTCCCCCGTGTCTTGGTTCAGCACGCAGAAATCGGAAAAAGTCCCCCCTGTGTCGATGCCAATCCGGTATGCCGGCATGAGCCAGATGATACACAATTCAGGGACGGAGTTAAAGTGGCAGTATAGTCAGTCATTCCCGAACAAAGGCCTCCTCTTTACCGCCTCCTCAAACTTCTTCAATTCTTCGGGGCTAAGGTCATTCAGAATCCCGGCTACAGACCGGAGGGCTTCCAACCTCTC
>CAZFEA010000330.1:0-409 GCA_964518085.1 uncultured Dehalococcoidia bacterium | reverse complement strand
GGGAACCCCTCTTAGGTCGTTTCCGCCGATTAAACGGTGAAGGTTCACGAATCCCGGACTTTTCTCTTGCGCTGGTCATTGTAACCCTCCTTCAGGGAACGGACAGGACAATGATACACAAATTAGCACACTTGTGCACCATTTTGCCGGACACCCTCCCCCTCGGGCGAGCCGCACCCCACACATCCACCACTCCGCCATGGCTCGTCCCTACCCCCTGCTTGTGCTCCATCTGACATAACATATATAGTGCGACCCTGGGTCGGCCCCCTACTCCCCGTTCAGTTTACATAATCATTCCCCTGTCAGGCTGTGCCGAGCTTCTGCGCTATCTTTAAAAGCAGGTCGCCCAGTCCCCACCCCCTGTATGCCGAAATCAGGGCAACCGCGGCGGGATCTTCATTGTCTT
>CAZFEA010000329.1:0-4109 GCA_964518085.1 uncultured Dehalococcoidia bacterium | reverse complement strand
CAACCTTGGAGGCCAAGAGCCCACGGTGACCGACGCCGACTTTGTCCTGGGTCGCTACAACCCGGACTATTTCCTGGGAGGGGCAATGAAAGTCGATGTGGAAAGGTCGTTACAGGCCATAGAAGAAAAGGTTGCCAGGCCGCTGAAAATGGACCTTTACCGGGCGGCCATGGGTATCGTGGAAATTGTGGACTCTCACATGGCTGACCTTATCCGCAAAATGACTGTAGGCCGGGGCTACGACCCCCGTGAGTTCGTCCTGCTGGCCTTTGGCGGAGGCGGGCCGAGCCATGTCGGCGCGTACGGCCCCGACGTCGGAGTCAAATCGTCGATCATACCGCGGCTGGCTTCGGTTTTCTCGGCCTTCGGTATCGCCGCCTCGGACGTCATGCACGTCAAAGAGCTTTCCGACCCGATGAACGCCCCGGGCGACGCCGACAGGCTTAACCGCATTTTCGACAAGCTGGAATCGGAAATCAGGGAAGACTTCAAACGCGAAGGAATATCGCTGACCTCCCTGGAGTTGAATCGCTCTATTGACATCAGGTACAAAGGCCAGGTCCATGAACTGCGGACGCCGGCGCCGGGCGGCGCCCTGACCGCGGCGGTTCTGCCCGGCATCATAAGCGAGTTTGAAGCCAGGTACGAAGCCAAGTACGGCAAGGGCACGGCCTACAAGGCGGCGGGCATCGAGCTGATCACCCACCGGGTCATCGGCATCGGCAAGGTGACCCGGAATCCCCTTCCCAAGTATCGCCGCGTTACCACTGGCGCCTCGAAGGCCCGCAAGGCGGTGCGCAACGTTTATTTCGGCGAGTTCGGCGAGTTCCGGCCCACCGGCATCTACGACCTGGACAAGCTAAAGACCGGCCATGTCGTTGAGGGACCGGCGGTAATCGAGGGAGTCGACCAAACGGTAGTAGTCCACCCGAAACAGAAGGCCATGGTGGATGGATACCTGAGCATCGTGCTCAGGTGAATTTTACAATCATTGTTGGAGTGAGCCATGACGATAACCATTGATCCTGTAACCTTCGAAATACTGCGGCACCGGATGTGGGGCATCAACGACGAGGCGGGCGCCACCCTCCGGCTGGTCTCCGGTTCGCCGGTAGCCAATGAGGCCTTCGACTACAACACCGCCATCATGAACGCGAAGGGCGAGGTGATGGCTATCGGCGCCTACATCACCCTCCACGCCATTTCCCTGGAGCAGATCGTAAAAGACATCCTGGAAGAGTACGGTGACAACCCGGGCATCCATGAAGACGACATGTTCTTCTGCAACGACCCTTATGTCGGCGCCATGCACCAGAGCGATGTGGCCGTGGTCGCCCCGGTCCACTGGAACGGCGAGCTGATCGCCTGGACCGGCGCCGTTATCCACCAGGTGGACATGGGCGGACCGGGCCGGGGACAGGTGAGCATCGGCGCCACCTCCATTTTTGAGGAAGCACCCGTTTTCCCACCCCTCAAGCTGGTGGAAAAAGGCACCCTGCTGAAAGACGTGGAGCGCAGCTATCTGCGGCGTTCCCGCCTCCCCGAGCTCCTGGGACTGGACCTCAAGGCAAAGATCGCCTGCAACAACGTGGCCAAGAGGAGAATCAAAGAGCTGTGCGAACTCAAGGGTGTGGACACCATCAAAGCGGTCATAGTCGAGATTATCAACTACACTGAAAACCGCCTTCGTTCCCGGCTCAAGGAACTGCCCGACGGCACCTGGAGACACATCTCCTTTCTGGACTACGAACAGAAGATCTACGAGACTCACCTGGCGATGACCAAGGGCGGCGACAGCCTCACCTTCGATTTCACCGGCACCTCGCCCCAGGCGGCAGCGGTGATAAACTGCACCTATGCTGGGCTGCGGGCGGCCATCCTGACAATTCTCCTGGAATATCTCTGCTACGATATGCCCTGGTGTCCGGCGGGGGCCATGCGCACCTGCGGCATCGTTTCGCAGCCGGGCACGGTCATCCATGCCCGGTGGCCGGCTGGCGTCTGTAAGGCCACCACCGCCGGAAGCTGGGCGGTGGTCAATACCTCGAGCGCCTGCCTGTCCAAGATGCTGGCCGCCAGCGATAAATATCGCAACCGCGCCATGGCGGTGTGGAAGGGTTCTTCCATTGTCGAAGAGCTGTTTGGAGTGAACCAGCGAGGCGACAATTTCGGGGCGACCATACTGGACTTCATGGCCGGCGGCGGCGGCGCCCGCGTCTACAAAGACGGCATTGACACCGGCGGTTTTCTGTCGTCCGTGGCCTGCGCCGTGGCCAATGCCGAGACCTATGAGTTCCGCTATCCAATGCTATACCTCTCCCGTCGCCAGGAGGCCGATACCGGCGGTCCCGGAAAATTCCGCGGCGGCGTGGCCATGAGGACCATGTACATCTGCCATGGCGCTGATGAGATAGCCCACAAGGTAATCCACGGCATGGGCCTGCGCCAGCCGGATTCCGTCGGCATTAACGGCGGCTATCCGGCCAACACCCACGTGGCGGTGCTCAAGAGGGCTACCGACGTCGAGGAAGAAATGAAACAGGGCAGGCTGCCCCAGGACATGGACGAGGTCAGCGGCAAGCTTGAGGTCATGCCGGCAATGATAGACACGCCATTCAGAAGGGGCGATGTCTATTCGGGCCGGGGTATGGGCGGAGGCGGCTATGGCGATCCCATCGAACGCGACCCTTCCCTGGTGGCCCGCGATGTGGCCAACAAGCTCGTCTCGGTGGAAGCGGCCTGGTCTATCTACGGGGTCAGGGTCAATCCCGAGACCGCCACGGTAAACTCATCCGAAACCCAGGCCCGGCGGCAGCAAATACGTGAGCAGAGAAAGGGTTGGAAGCCCATCAAACAGTCCGCCCTTTCCCCTAGGAACAAAGGCGGCAAGGTAGTCAGGCCGGTAAGTGAAAACCTGTCGGTGGTAGAAAATGGCGGGCAGAAGGTCATCCGCTGCCGCTGCGGCCAGGCCATCAGCCCGGCCGGTCAAAACTACCGCGAGTATGCATTGTTTTCCGAGTCGCCCATCCAGAAGGCCGGGCCGCATGTCAACGAATACAAACTGGGCGAAGAGGCATATGCCTTCAGGGAATATTGCTGTCCGGGATGCTATACTTTGCTGGACGCCGAAATCGCCCTCAAAGGCGCGCCCATATTGTGGGATGCGCAACTGAAAGTGTAACCGGTACCAACGCTATTGACCGTAGAGGCGCAGAGAACGCGGAGGTCTCGGCGGTTTAGTTGTGCCCGTTGCAATTAGAGCGCGATACATTAACATTTATTCGTGTCCATTCGTGTCCATTCGTGGCTAATTTAGAAGCCGGAAACGCGCAATGCCTTTGTTCAAGAAGAACCATACCGAAGAGCACTGGAAAAAGGCCCTGAAACTTCAGGACCCTTTTCGCAAAGAATACAACCTCCGGGAGGCCATAAGCCATTTCCAGCGGGCCATTTCCGAAGACCCGACTCATTACCACTATCGCTTCGACCTGGGCCGTGCTTACCTTAACACCCCCAACCTGGCGGTAACCAGGGGTGTCAATGTCGAATTCAAGCTTGAAGATGCCGTGAAACTGGCCATTCCCGAGTTCAAGGAGGCGGCCAGGCTGGAGCCCAAATTCGACCCCTGTTACCTGAACCTGGCGCATTGCTATCTCATAGAAGGGGACAAGAAAGAGGCCGTTACCTGGTACACCGAATACCTGAAGGTCAAAAAAGAAAAACTGGATAAGGCCGAAGAACGGCTGCAAAACATGGAATACGCCATTATGAAAAGAAGGAAGCCGGTACCCGAGCCGGACAAGGCGACTGAGCACCTGCGGCAGGCCCGCCTTTATCGCGACGAGGGCAGATACAAGAAGGCGGCCAAAGAGCTGGAAAAGGCCTATGCCATCGCGCCCGATGTGCCGTGGGTCTACAAGAAACTATATCAGCTTGGAAGGTAGTGTTGAGAAGTTTCAAGTACCAAGTAACAAGTAACCAAGAAAATCCGGATTTTGGAAATTGGAAGTTTTTAATTTGTTTCTAACTTTGTTGCGAAAATGTCGCCGTCTCTCCCTTTGAAAAAGGGCAAATCCCCCTGTATCCCCTTTTGCGAAAGGGGGAGGTGG
>CAZFEA010000328.1:0-4154 GCA_964518085.1 uncultured Dehalococcoidia bacterium | reverse complement strand
TTTTCCCTGTTTCTTAAATCCCCCTTAATCCCCCTTTTTCAAAAGGGGAGACCGGGCACATCCCCCTTTCGCAAAAGGAAGCGCCGCCCCGCAGGGGCGGCGCTGTAGTCTGGTGGCTTGGTGAAGTGTCATTGCGAGGAATCCCTTCGCTGGCGAAGGGTGACGAAGCAATCCCGCCGTTTTCGGTACGACAGGCTTTCCAGCCTGTCGCAGGGCACGCGCAGCGTGCTGCTACGCGTGGGTTGAGTCCGCCCTGACGGGATTGCTTCGCTACGCTCGCAATGACTTACGGGTAGATGTTGGTCTGGAACCCGGTCTCGCCCGAACTGTAGGAGCCGCCCTCGTTGGCGTCCGCCCAGGCATTGACGATTCCGGAGCTGTTGATAAACCAGC
Organism: uncultured Dehalococcoidia bacterium; assembly: GCA_964518085.1. Lineage (GTDB taxonomy): Bacteria > Chloroflexota > Dehalococcoidia > JACQUA01 > JACQUA01 > JACQUA01. The sequence continues at coordinate 3,761 of CAZFEA010000328.1, read as the reverse complement.
CGTAGCTTCCGCTGGGGCTGTTGGTGCTGTTGTTCAAGGTAGTAACGGCCGAGCGCACCGAGTCGGTCCCTTTCAGATAGCCGGCGGTGGCCAGGGCGCCGATGTCAATGTAGCCCCTGGTGGTCTGGTTGGGGTTCGGCCCGGGCTGCAAATCGGCGGGCACGGTCGGCGAGGTCAGGACAGGCCAGGGGTTCCCCGCCCGGTTGCGAATGTCGGTCCGCCAGGCGTCCACCGCGGACTGCAGGATTTCCCGGTCGGCGTCCCAGGCCCGCTCTTTTCCCCGGCCCAGGTAACCGGACACGTTGGGTATGACTACCGCCGCCAGCACCGCCAGCACCGCCAGCACGATCATCAGCTCCACCAGGGTAAAACCTTTGCTGTTTCTGATTAGCCTGAACATGGTCGTCCTTTCTTTTGCTTGTGAATAGTCATCAGGCTGTCACTGTGAGGAATACCTTCGCTTGCGAAGGGTGACGAAGCAATTCCACCGTCGGTACGACAGGCTTTCCAGCCTGTCGGCGGGCACCACGGGCAGCTACTGCCCCGCCCCGGCACGCGCAGCGTGCCACTACGGGTTGAGTGCGCCTTCACGGGATTGCTTCGCTCCGCTCGCAATGACATTTTTAATAAAGTCTCATGTAAGCGGCGGCGCCGGCCTCGGTCTGGGGCTTGAGCCGGTAGACCTCTACCTTGCGGCTGACCTCGGCGCCGGCCCCTTCATGCCTCAGAAGCCAGAGAAACTCCTTGTCGCTGGCATTCTCGTCGGCTACCAGGCCGGCCGACTCTGGCTGCTTCTGCAGGAAGTTGGGGACGAAGTTCATGGCGGCTACGGTGCCGTCCTGGAGCCAGACCTTCACCTCGGCATCCCATTTTATTTTGGTGTACTTTCCGGCGTCGGTGGTGGTGGAAGCGGCGGCGGTGACCGTCCTGGCGCTGGCGCCGTTGCTATCGAAAAAGTTATAGCTGGGAACGGTGAAGGTCTCTTCGGGGAAGATGCCGGCCTTGATTGACTGGTTATTGAAGCGCTCCAACCCCTTTTGAGTGGCATCGGCATCGGTCTTGGCCTGGCCCTCCACGCTGGTGCCTTTCACGCCGCTCACCGCCGGGAAGATGATAGCCGCCAGGACTGCCAGGATGCCCATGACGACCATGAGTTCCAGTAAAGTAAAACCTTTGTTTCTTTTGTTAAGGGTCGACATTGTTGTTCTCCGTGTGACTGTGCTTGCTTGAGACTGATTGCTGGATTTCTCCATGCAGTTGTTGTTGGGGTTTGGTGTTTTACTGTGTATCATGGTCCGGTGTTTTTGCTTTTGCTCCTCCGTGTTTCGACAATTGATTCTATGTGTTCATTGTAAGGGGCAAAGGCCTGTTTGAACATCCCCCGTAAGGGTGATTGAACGGCCGGGTAGGAGCTTAATGAATCAAGGGCCTAACCCGGACAATCCGGAACCAGGAGCTGTGTTACTGGGGCCGGTGTAGGGACCAGGGGATCTAGTCGCTCTGCCTGTCCAGTCCCAACCCGGCGATATAGGCCGCCGCCTGGGCGCGGCTGTGCATGTGGAGTTTTTCCAGGGTATTCTTGAGGTGGGTCTTGACCGTGTTTTCGGAAATGAAAAGGGACTCGCCGATCTGCCGGTTGGATTGCCCCTGGGCTACCAGCTTCATTATTTCTTGCTCCCGGGGGCTGAGGGCCAACTTTGATGGCTGGTCCGGCGCGGCCTCGGTCTTGCCGCTGAACTCGTCCAGTATCCTGTGGGCCAGCCCCGGAGAAAAAGCCGCCTCACCCCGGGCCACCGCTTCGACCGCTTCAGCGAGTTTGTGTGACTCGACGTCTTTCAGCAAATAGCCGGCGGCGCCGGCTTTCACCGCGGCAAACAGGTCGGCTTCCTTTTCAGACATGGTCAGCACCAGCACCCTGGCCCCGGGGACCTGCTTTTGCAGCGCCTTGATGGTGTCCAGCCCTCCCTGGCGCGGCATGTGAAGGTCCATGAGCACCACGTCCGGGCTCAAGCGCATCGCGGCCTCCAGGGCCTGTATCCCGTCGCTGGCTTCACCGACGATGCTGAATTGCTCCATGCCCTGTAGTGCGCCTCTAGTCCCCTTTCGAAATAGCGCGTGGTCGTCTACAATGAGTACCTTTATCATTTCTGCTGGCCTCTCCTGCCTTTCAGGGGAAGGGAAATTAGCACCTGCGTCCCCTGTCCCGGTTTGCCGTCAATGGAAATGGCCGCGCCGATGGCGGCTGCCCGCTCCCGCATGATATCGAGACCGTGACCCTGGCGCCCCGTATCAGCGCTACCTGGAGAAAAGCCGCTCCCGTCGTCCCGGACTACTAGCTTCAGCAAGGAATTCTCGATGGTCAGGGTGACCCGAACGTTGCTGGCGCCGGCATGCCGGCGCACGTTGCTCAAGGCGCCCTGGACAATGCCCAGCAATTGCAACTCAGTGTCGCGGGGCAAACGAAGGCTATGGGGAGGGATGTCTGCCCGGGCGTTGATGCCACTATGCCGCCCGAAGTCGCTGACGTAATCCGGCAGGGCCGCCAGGAAGGAGCCGCCGCTCTGTTGCAGGCGCAGAAAGTCAATGGCTTCGCGGGTCTGGTTGTAGGCCTCGCGGGCGTCATTGGCGGTTTCTTCAATGATGGCCATTGACTGCCCGTGGTCGCCGGAGGCGAGCTTTTCGCGGCTGCGGCTGAGCTGCAGGCAGAGATAGCCCAGCGACTGGGCCAGGTTGTCATGGATTTCCCAGCTCAGCTTCCTCCGTTCCCTGGAGACGGTTTGTTCATCCAGGCGCCGGAGCACGGTGACGTTTACCCGCAGCGGGATCAGGACGATCAAAAAAGTCACCGCCACGTACAGCACGAAGATTACCAGGTAATTGCCGGTCAGCAAGTAACCCAGCGAGGGCCACCAGCGAGGCAGGAGCAGGTGGCTGACGAGCATGGCGCTTCCCGGGAGGATGGCCAGGAAGAGCGGCAGTTTCACCTCGTAAAGAAGCGCGTTGGCGATGATCGGGGTCAGGGAATAGAGCAACAGCCCGCTGTGGAGTCCGCCGTCCCAGATCACGGCTATCAGGATGACAACCGTTTCGCCGCCGGCGACGATGGCCGGGTCCATTCTCCAGACGTCATACCGGGGCCAGATTATCTTGAATATGGTGAGGAGAGCTATCAGCCCGAGGATAAAGAAAAAATTATCGGTGGCGACCTCCCCCCTGAGCCGGGGCCACACCGCTTCGGTCAAAACAGCCATGGCGAAAGCGAAATAGCGGTAAAGGCCGATGAACTGGTAGGTCCGCCGCTCAAAGAGGGCGACATTGGCAGTATCGGGCCTGGCCGTAATGTTCGCTGTCACCGTGGTATTCCCTTGCAGTCCCCTACCACTCTTTCATTATCAAGCCCAGGTTGGTCATAAAGAGCGAAGTCGGGAAGTCCTCGGGTGCTTTTAAGGGGGATTGAAGGGGTTGCAGCCGCAACCCCACCCTGGCTTCCAGTTGACCCGTGATCTCCGTGTCAGGCAGCGCTGCTCCGCACAGAAAAAGAGGGAAAGACGAATTGATGGGATTTGCCCGGTGCGTGTCATTAAAATAGGAAATGGTATGTTCCAATCTCTCGGTCAGGGCATCGGCGATGGTCTCGGGGTCTACAGGGGCTTCCCCCAGGAAATGGCAATGGATGATCTCCGGCACGTTATCCGCCACGACGACGATGTCAATTTCGTTACTCTCGGCGTTGGCGATGACCGCGTTTTGCTGGTTTGCGG
>CAZFEA010000327.1:0-4156 GCA_964518085.1 uncultured Dehalococcoidia bacterium | reverse complement strand
CGCAGCGTGCGGCTACGGGCCAGCCAAGTGCTAATTACCAATTGCAAATTGCTAATCGCTAATCGCTAGTCGCCAATCGCTTACCGCGGTATAGCTTGACAAAGACCCCGTTTCGTACTAGCATTTCGCAATCGTGTAAAGCTCGACACCTGGAGTTGCCCTTGGAGCAAAACTTTTGCGACTTGCTGGATAATTTTCCAATGGGGATGCGCATCCTTAGCGGCGATGGAGATGTAGTTTACGCCAACCGGTCCATGCTCGACATGTTCGGCGTTGGTAGCCTTAAGGAGCTGGTGAAACTGTCCGCTAAGGACCTGTACACCCCTGAAGGCTACGTTGACCACCTGCAAAGGATGGCGAAGCGAAGCCTGGGTGAGTCGTTCCCTGCCAAATATGAAACCAGCATTGTTCGCAAAGGGGAAACCAGGCGCCTCGAGGTATTCCTCAGTGAAGTCGTCTGGGAGGGCGCCGTCCGGCTTCAGGAGCTTTACCAGGATGTCACCGAACGAAAACGGGCCGAGACAAGCCTCGGCCGCAGGCTGGAATTTGAGAAACTGACAAGCGCCGTCTCGCGCCGGTTCGTGGCGGCTGCCGATGTCAACGCGGCCATCAACGAATCGCTGGCTGACCTGGGCAGGATTTGCCAGGCAAGCCGCTCCTACGTGTTTCTCTTCCGGCCGGGGGGCGCCATAGTGGACAACACCCACGAATGGTGCGCCCCGGGGGTATCGCCCCAGATCGGCAATCTGCAAAACCTGCCCTCTGACATGTTTCCCTGGTGGATGGCGAAACTGCGGCGGGGGGAGGCCATCCACATCGATGACGTCTCCCGGCTGCCTGAAGACGCCGCGGCCGAAAAACAGATCCTGGAAAGCCAGGACATCAAGTCCCTCATCGTGTTGCCCCTCTGGGTGAAAGGCGACCTTGCCGGTTTCATCGGCTTCGATAACGTGGTTCTTACCGGACACTGGCGCCCCGAGGACATGTCGGTCCTGAAAACGGCGGTGGAGATTTTCGCCGGCGCTCTGTGGCGGCAGCGCCTGGAACGGGCCGTCCGCGAGGCCGGCGAGCACCGCTATCGCAGGCTTATGGAATCCGCCCATGACGCCATTCTTGTCGTCGAGGTCGAGACCGAGACCATCGTTGATTGCAACCAGAAGGCCTGTGAGCTGGTCGCCCTGCCCCGGGAGAAGATCGTCGGCCTCCATCAAACCCGGATATTTCCCCCCGAAGACGCGGAATCGAGGACGCGATCGTTCCTGCAAACCATTACTCTCGGTGGCAGACTGACGCGCGATGTGGTTGTCCTGTCGGCCGACGGAAGGCGTATCTGGACAGATATCGGTTCGAGCCTGTGGGAAATTGAAGGGAAGAAGTTCCTTACCGGCGTCTTCCGGGACATGACCGAACATAAGAAAGCCGAGGAAGCGCTGAGGACCGAGCACAGCACGTTGGAGGCGATCATCGCCGGAGTGGGCGAGGGGCTGGTGGTGGCCGACAATCTCAAGACCGTGGTCTATTATAACCATGCCGCTGAGGAAATCCTGGGGTTGCCGGCGGCAGAGGTCGTAGGCCGGCCGGCAGATGCCCTTTATGACCGCCTTGCCTCCCGGGTGGCCGAACCCCGCGACTGGAGGGAGAGAGTGGCCGGCCATTTCCAGGAAGCGGCCGGGCGGTCCCGGGTCCACTATGTGTTCAAGATGCCGGAGCGAAGGGATGTCGAGGCCGGTTTCTTCACCATCCGGAGCCGGGGGGAGAGGCTGGGGACAGGGGCGGTGTTTCATGATATCACCCGCGAAAAGGAGGCGGACCGGATCAAGACCGAGTTCATTTCCATCGCCTCTCATGAACTGCGAACGCCGATGACCGGAATCTATGGTTTTGCCGAACTGCTGCTGAAATCCAATAGCCTGTCCGGCGACGACCGTGAATACGCCCGGTGGATACACCGGGAAAGCGAGCGGATGAACAGGATTATAGAGGACATTCTCAACGTCTCGCGGATGGAGACGGGGAGATTCCCCTTTGACATCGGGCCGGTGGCGGTGGGACCGCTGATCACCGGGACCCTGAACACGATAACCGCCCGGTATCCCACCCACTCTTTTACGGTAACGGTCGGCAACGAATTGCCTGAGGTCCTGGCGGACCCTGAACGGCTTACCGAGGTGTTACATAACCTGGTGGAAAATGCCGTCAAGTATTCCCGGGAAGGCAGTGCGGTGACCATCACCGCAGGGGCAGACGACCGGAAACAGGAGGTGGTGCTTGCGGTTTCGGATCAAGGATATGGCATTCCCGAGGATGATATACCGCACCTGTTCGAACGTTTTTACCGGGTGCGCCGCGCTGAGGAGACCGTCCGGGGCACCGGCCTCGGTCTCTACATCGTGAAATCGCTGGTGGAAATGATGAATGGCCGGGTGTGGGTGGAAAGCAGGGTAAACCAGGGGAGCACGTTCTTTCTGTCATTGCCACGAAGACCGTAGCCACCTCCCCCTTTGAAAAAGGGGGACTAAGGGGGATTTAAGAAACAGGCAAAATCCCCCTGTTTCCCTCTTTTGCGAAAGGGGGAGGTGGACTGGGTCTCCTCGCGATGATAGGCCATTTTCATCCTTCATGGCGCCCCTTAGCAAGGTGGCATGGATGATTGCCCCGAAAATAACCGGTACCACAGGCGTCCTCGCCTGTGAGACATTATTTACAGTTTGATGGTGCTCGCAGGCGAGCATGAGTGCGAACTGGCCCCTGTTTTGACAATGAGCCACCAAACGGGCTAAACTTGGCCATCCACCGCGGCATTTTCAAAAGGAGGGATTCTCATGGTTTATAAAGCCTACCCGGAGCTTTACCAGGAATACCAGCAGAAGGTGGAGAAAGCCAGGGCCATCAATGTCGAGGCCCAGCACAAAGAAGGGAAGCTGACGGCGAGGGAGCGGATTGAGTATTTTTTCGACCCCGGAACGTTTAATGAAATAGGTCTGTTTGTCAAGAACCGCACGGTGCACTTCGGCATGGACAAGAGGGATGTCGCCGCCGAAGGGGTGGTGACCGGCTACGGCAAAGTGAACGGCCGGCTGGTAATGACCGCCGCCGAGGACTATACCGCCATGGCCGGGACCTTCGGCGAATACCACGGCAAGAAATTCGTCCGCGCCATCGAGATGGCCAAAGACATGGGAATTCCCTTCGTTGGAATGAACGATTCCGGCGGCGCCCGCCTCCAGGAGGGCATGGATACCCTCGAAGCCTATGGCTGGCTGTTTCACTCCCAGATACTGGCTTCGGGCATAATCCCGCAAATTGCCCTGTTAATGGGACCCTGCCTGGGAGGCCAGGCTTATCATCCTATCATGCAGGATTTTCTCATCCAGTGTCGCCATACCGGTTTCATGGGCATCGCCGGCCCGGCTATTGTCAAGACCCAGGTTGGCGAGGAGATCAGCCTCCAGGAGCTCTCGGGCTGGAGGGCCCATGCCGTCAAATCGGGCCAGACCCATGTGGTTGCCGAGGACGACAAGGATGCCCTGGGCAAGACCAGAGATATGCTGTCATATTTTCCCCAGAATAACCGGGAAAAACCGCCGCGAATGCCTTGCGATGATGACCCCGAGAGGGGCATACCTGATTTCGAATCGGTCGTCCCCCCGGAGGCGTTCAAGCCTTTCAACATGTACGAGGTAATCAAGCGGGTGGTGGATAACGGATGCTTTTTCGAAACATTGAAAGACCATGCCGTCAACGTCATCACCGGGTTTGCCCGCTTCAATGGCAGGTCCACCGGCATCGTCGCCAACCAGCCCACCTGGGCCGCCGGCTGCCTGGACATCGACGCCGTGGACAAGGCCGCCCGGTTCATTCGTTTCTGCGATCTGTTCAACATCCCCCTGGTCTCGCTGGTGGACTGCCCCGGCTACCTCATCGGCTCCGACCAGGACTGGAAAGGCATCTTGCGACACGGCGCCAAGATGCTCTATGCCTGGGCCGATGCCACTGTGCCCCTGATTTCAGTGATCCTGAGGAAATCCTTTGCCGGCGCCCACTACGGCATGCTGGACAAGAGCATCGGCGCGGACATTGTGTTTGCCTGGCCGTCGGCCAGGGTCACTATTGTCGGCGCAGAATCCGCCGCGAGCGTCATTTTCGCCCGCGAAAT
>CAZFEA010000326.1:0-4158 GCA_964518085.1 uncultured Dehalococcoidia bacterium | reverse complement strand
TCGCAAAAGGGGGATACAGGGGGATTTGCCCCTTTTTCAAAGGGGGAGACGGCGACATTTTCGTAACAATCGCCCATGCCCGCGAGCCAGCGCCATGAACTTTGAAAAACCATGTGTCCACAGGCGAGGACGCCTGTGCTACCGGTTAACACCGTTTTACACCGGAGGGTAACGTGAAAAAATTAATCGCGGCGGCAATAGTAATTGTCTTTCTGGCAGGGGTAGCGTGCGGCGGGGCGGCGCCCCGGCCGGAGGCGGTAACCGCCACCCCGGCGGTGAAGGCGCCGGGGCAGGCCCCCGCCCGGGAACAGAAATGGCAAGCTATGGTAAGCGAAGCGGGAAAAGAGGGCAAGGTGATTGTATATGCCGGCTGGGTGCCGGAAGTGAGGACGGCGATCGGCGCTGCCTTCAAAGACAAATACGGCGTCGAGGTTGAATTCTTTCCCCTGGGCCGCGGCGCCGAACTCCTGGCCAAGGTCCAGGCGGAACGGAGGGCCGGGTTGGCGGTGGCCGACGTGCTGAGCTCCGGCGCCACGACCATAATCACCGGGCTTAAGCCGGGCGGCCTGCTGGCGCCCTTCGAACCCTCGCTGGTGTTGCCGGAAGTGACCGACCCCGGCGCCTGGCGGATGGGGCAGGTGCCTTTTGTGGACAAAGACCGGATGGGCGTCAACATGATCGGGGCTTTGCAGCAGATGGTAGCCCGCAATACGGACCTGGTCCGCGAAGGCGAGATAACCGTCTTTAGCGACCTGTTGAAGCCCCAGTTTAAGGGTAAGATAACTATGAATGACCCCTCGGTCACCGGCATCGGCAACAGCTTTTTCAATCACCTCGTGGTCGATGTCATGGGGTTGGACGGCGCTTCTGATTTCCTGGCCAAACTGATGAAACAGGAACCGGTGGTGGTCAGGGATAGCCGCATGCACGTGGAATCGACGGCCAAGGGTAAATTCGCCATCGCCCTGGGCACGCAGGCGGACATCCTGGCCAGTTTTCTCGAAATGGGGGCGCCCATAACCCCGGTGCGAATGAAAGAGGGAACGCGGGTGTCTTCGGGAGTCTTTTCTTTATCCCTGCCTGCGGTTTCGTCGCATCCGGCGGCGCAAACCGTGTTTCTGAACTGGCTATTGTCCAGAGAGGGCCAAACGGTAATGACGCGGGCCTCGCGCCTGCCCAGCATGAGGATGGATGTCCCGACCGAGGGGATTCACCCGATCTATTTGCCTGTTCCCGGAGAGAAGCTTTTCCCGGACACCGAGGAATGGCAGAAGAATGCGGCCAAAATGACCGAGGTGGCCAGAAAGATACTGCAGGCTAAGTAATCGCTGTTCTGAAGATAACCGGTACCACAGGCGGCCCTGCCTGTGAAAACATAAGCGAGACCGTAGTCTCGAGCCGTTGGCTCGCCCTCGAACCGACCGAAATGCAGATAACCGTCCGAACACATTCTTTGTACCGCCCACCCAAAATCCCCATTCGATATTCGATCACCGGCAATGCAAGGGCAGGCCGGCGGCCCGCGGCTACGAGCATATAGAAAGGTGACTGTCCATGCCCGATGAAACTTACGATGCCGTCGTAGTTGGCGCCGGCAACAAGGCCCTGATCGTGGCCATGTACCTGGCCAAGTACGGCGGTATGAGTGTAGCCATGTTCGAGAAGAGGCATGAGGCCGGCGGCGGCTGGTGCAGCGACGAGGGACCGGCGCCTGGATTCGTTGCCGACTATCATGCCACCGCCGTGGGTCCTTTCTGGCAGACGGTTACCGAGTGGGACTTCGCCGAATGGAAAGAGCTGGGCGTAAGGTACAACGAGGCTGAAATGGGCTCGGGCGCTATTTTCAAGGAGACCGGTGAGCCCCTGGTGATTTACAACCGCAAGGCTGACCCCTCCATGGAGAAGTCGGCCGCCTGCATTGCCCGGTTTTCCCAGCGTGACGCCGATACCTGGGTCAGGCTTCAGCCCCTGTTTGGCAAGATCTTCTGGAACGCCATGCTGGAATGGGTGCATACCCCGCCCCTCCCGCCCGGTGAACCCGACGCCATCGAGCGGCTGGCCTCCAGTCCGGAGTTGAAGAAGTTCGGCGTCGATCCCTCCTGGGTGGTGAAGAGCCCCCTGGAGGTGGCGCGTGAGGTCTTCGAAAGTGACGAGATGATCGCCACCGCCATGCGCTACAACGAGACCGCGCTGGGCAACCCACCGGACATGCCTTACACCGGGATATGGGCCTTCCTGTATTCGGTATCATTGATGCGACCGCTTCACGCCGGCGTGGCCGGGGGCACCCACAACTGGGCGCACGCCGCGGTCAAGATCGTATTGAAATACGGCGGCAAGATTTTCACCAGGCACGAGGTGGACAGGGTTATCATCGAAAACGGGGAAGCTAAAGGCATCCGGCTGGCCGACGGGTCCCAGGTGAGGGCTCGAAAGCTGGTGCTTTCGACCATAGACCCTTATGGCCTGTGCTTCAAACTCATCGGCAAAGAGCATTTGAGCTGGCAAATCCTGAGGAAGGTGGCCTCCCTGGAGCGCCGCATCGGCATCATTACCTGGTATACCTGGGCGCTGCACGAGCAACCCGACTACCGGGCGGCGGCCGTCCTTCCCGACATAAACAAGGCGATGAGCGTTATGCTCATAAGCAAGGACCCGGAGACGCTGAGCCGCGAGCTGGCCCAGAGGAAACTGGGCATCATTCCTCACGACCTGCAACTTAACATAACTAATCATTCCCTGGTGGACAAGGCCCGGGTACCTGACGGCAAGGGACCCATCCTGACCGAGCAGTTCGTGGTGCCGGCCGATTTACTTAGCGAGAAACAATGGGCGGTGTACAAGAAGGACCATGCCCACGAAGTGCTGAGTTGTCTCGGGAAATTCGCCCCTAACATGACCTGGGACAACGTTCTCGGCTACGCGGGGTGCACGCCTTACGATCATTGCAAGCTGGCCAACATGGCCCCCACCGGCAATCAATTCGTTATCGATAACATTCCCGGCCAGCTTGGCCGCAACCGGCCCATCCCGGAGCTCTCCAGCTACCGGACGCCGGTCAAAAACCTTTACGCCACCGGTTCAGCCTGGCATCCCATGGGCATGTCCTCCTGCTGGAGCGGCTACTGCTGCTACAAAATCCTGGCCCAGGACTACGGACTGGAAAAACCGTGGGAGAAAGACGGCCGGCCGTGGTAGGCGTTCTGGAAGTGAGGTAACACATGGAAATCGATGAATTCCTGTCTATTGTCAGACGCCGCAGGAGTTGCCGGAAATTCAGGCCCGACCCAATACCTGACGAGTGGGTGGAAAAAATACTCGAGGCCGGTCGCTGGGCCATGTCCGGGGCTAACGGCCAGCCCTGGGAGTTCATTGTTATCAACGACCCATCCATTCGCGACCGTATTGCCGAATTATTTGCCGTCCACCGGGACCGCGTCTACGAAATCGAACGCACCCGGGTCGAGGAAGTCCGGATGCCTGCTTATCTGCAAAAACCGGACGACACGCCGTCCCTGAAAGACGCGCCGGTAATCATCGGTGTGGTAGGCGACCGCAGGACGCTGCAATCCAGCGTGCTGTATTCCAACTTCGTTTTCAGCGAAGGCGGGCCGGGCGCGGTATACTTTAAGAACATGGCCAACGCCACCCAGCTTTTGTGCCTGGCGGCGGCGGCCCTGGGGCTGGGAGCCCAGTGGGTGAGCGTCACCAGCGGCTGGGAGGAGTCCCTCAAGGCTCTGCTGGAGATACCTGAAGAGCTGGCGATACCAACGCTGGTGCCCGTCGGTTTTCCCGACTATAAGGCGCCCCCGCCGTACCGGCGAAAACTATCGGAAATAGTCCATCGCAACAAATACGACCGGTCGCGCTTCCGAAGCGGCAAGGATATTTATGACTTTCTGGTCGCTCTGCGGCAAAGGACCAAAGCCTCCTACGCTCATGGAATATGATATAGCCTGGCACCAGGATGATGTTTCTTTTGACCACAGAGGACGCGGAGGGCCACGGAGAGGGGTCAGGTAACAGGTAACAGGTAACAGGTCAACCGAGACCGTGCCGCTACTGTCTACTGACTACTTTATGCGTGTTGTTACGAAAATCTCGTCTCCCCCTTTGAAAAAGGGGGACTAAGGGGGATTTAAGAAACAGGCGAAATCC
>CAZFEA010000325.1:2308-4173 GCA_964518085.1 uncultured Dehalococcoidia bacterium | reverse complement strand
CTGGCTCAAAGAAATCGTCGAAAGCGGCGAGTTCCTTGCCGACCAGGACTGGATCCGCCTTCTGCTCGCCGAGCATGGGCAACGACTTCGCGAGCTCGAAACCCTGGGCGTCGAATTTGAAAAGGCGGCGGACGGCAGCTATAACCGGACCCTGGCCCGCGGGCAGAAGATATGCCGCTCGATCCATTTCGATGGCGCCCGGATGCTGGAAAAGCTGCGGCAGGCCCTGCTGAAACGCGATGTCGGCCTGGTGGAGAGAACCATGATAACCGGCCTGCTCACCTCGGACGGCGCCTGTCCGACGAGCGGCCGTGTCATTGGCGCGGTGGGGCTGCACACCCGGACCGGGCAATTCACCGTCTTCCCGGCCAAAACTACCATCCTGGCCACCGGTCCCTTTACCTCTGGCCTCAATTTCAACTACGTCGATAGTCTGACCGGCGAGGTTACCGCAGCGGCCTATCGCGCCGGGGCGGCCCTCATGGAAATGCAGTATGCCCAGGGCGGCTCCATCAACTACTTTGCCCACAAGTTGAAGGTCATCGGCCAGAGCACCCTCCAGGGGCATGGCACAAAGATCGTCAACCGTTTCGGCGAGCGTTTCATGGCCAGATATGCCCCCCAGCTCATGGAGCGGGCCAGCCTGGGACTGGTGTCCCGCGCCATGGCCCGGGAGGCCATGGAGGGCCGCGGCCCGTGCTACTTCGACATGACCCATTTGACCGGAGAAGACGTGGCTCACATGCGCCGCGTTTTGCCGGTATTGATGAGGGGCTTCGACAATGTCGGCATAGACCTCCGAAGCGCCCCTATCGAATGCACTCCCCTCACCGGCATCATGGCCACCGGACCCGGGGCCGGCCTCAGGGTGGACCTGGACTGCCGCACCAGCGTGCCGGGGCTGTATGCCTGCGGCAATGCCTCGAAACTGCCCAACGGCGCCGCCAACCTGGCGTCCATACCCCAGGCTTATGCCTCGCTGTCGGGACATCGCGCCGGCGAGAAGGCGGCCCTGCAGGCCCGCCGGACAGCCAGCCCCGAGCCCTCTCCGGCGCAAATAGCGGAGCTAAGAGATGAAAACCTGGCGCCGCTGTCAGCCGGAAGCGGCATACCGGCTAAAGAGGTATTTTTCGAGGTAATGAAGACCGTGGCCCCCGCCCGGTACAGTCTCTTCAAGCGGCATGACCGCATCCAGGAAAGCCTCCATCGCATAAGGGCTATCCGGGATACCCTCCTGCCGCGGCTCTCGGCCGCCGACCCCCATGAGCTGGTCAAGGCGACCGGCAGCCGGAGCATAACCCTGCTGGCGGAACTTCTGCTTATCTCGGCCCTGGAGCGCACCGAATGTCGCGGTCCGCACTACCGGGAGGACTACCCGTACCGCGATGATGTCAACTGGCTGAAATGGGTGGTTATCAAAACCTCTCCCAGCGGCGTGCCCGAAGTCCAGACCGTCCCCGTGCCGCTTTCGGACTATCCCGTTCAGCCGGCCCAGAGGAAGATAATCCCCCACCCCATTGCGCCGTCAGGCTGATAAACGGTTGACAGGCCATGCGCCCACTGATATAGTTGTCCAGACTGGCACGTCTTAATCTGCGGGCAAAACGTGCCCGGAAGTGTTGCCCCGGCCAATCAGGGAATCTAACAGGGGGTTTCTTCCATGCCCAAAGAAGGTCTTCACCGCGATGAGCCATAGCAACGAAGAAGTTCTTGCCATCCTGCAGGGCGCCGAGATGGGCGTGGTATCCACCGCGGCCGGGGTAAAACTGCGCACCCGGATGATGCATTTTGCCGTCGACACCGACTTTACGGTCTACCTGGCGACGATGAAGGGCGACCCCAAGACCCTCCAGATGACGCATCCT
>CAZFEA010000325.1:0-2298 GCA_964518085.1 uncultured Dehalococcoidia bacterium | reverse complement strand
CCATCTCTATCCTGGTCCTGGATAACAGGGGAAACATCAACGAGAGCCGTGAGGTAGAGATAACCGGCTCGGCCGGCTTCGTCACCGACCCCCAGGAGAAGAAAAAGGCCCTGGAGTTGACCTACCGGAAATCCCCGGTGGTCAAATACCTGAAGGATACCGGAAGCGATAGCATCCTGGACTATATCAGGGTCACTCCGGAGATAATAAAATACCGCATCTTCGGTGAAATCGTGGGGGGCATGCCGCCCACGGTGATCGACTTTCCGGTGAACAAAAGCGCCGCCGGTGACTGGCCGGCGCTGAGAAGGAAACTGGGGCACTGGTGGATGGAGGTGCGGCCGTCCTTCCTTACCGCCAGCCTGGTGCCTATCCTGCTGGGCACGGCCGTGGCCTGGGCGGCTACCGGCCAGTTCCATGCCGGCTATTTTGTTTTGACGTTGCTGGCGGGATTGCTGCTGCACGCCGGGACCGACGTTATCAACGATTATTTTGACCACCGCTCCGGCAACGACGAAGCCAACCGTTCGTTTGTCCGTCCCTTTAGCGGGGGCAGCCGCCTGATCCAGCTCGGGCTGATGTCGCCGGTCGAGGTGCTGGCCGAAGCATTGCTCTGCTTCGCCCTGGGTTCGGCCATCGGGGTGTACCTGGCCTGGGCCCGGGGTCCGTTTATCCTGGTGCTCGGCCTGGCCGCAGTGCTGTCCGGCTTCTTTTACACCGGCAAACCCTTCAACTGGGCCAGCCGCGGCCTGGGCGAATTCATAGTGGCCCTCAATTTCGGGCCGCTGATGGCGCTGGGCGCCTACTATACCCAGGTGCAGGCCCTTAGCTGGCTGCCGGTGCTGGCCTCGCTGCCGGTGGCTTTTTTCATCGCCGCCGTGCTCTATATCAACGAGTTCCCCGATTATGAAGCCGACCGGCTGGTGGGAAAAAGGAACCTGGTAGTGCGCCTGGGGAAACAAAAGGCGGTGGCCGGATGTTTTATCCTGGTGGCCGGGGCATATGTCACCCTGCTGGCCGGGCTTGTCGCCGGCAACCTGCCGGTGGCCACCCTTCTCGGCCTGCTGACGGTACCGCTGGCGGTGAAGTCGCTGCAATATGCCAGGGCGCATTACGGGCACTCTTTCGACATGGCGCCGGGCAATGGATTCATGGTGACCGGGCACCTGGCGATGGGGCTGTTGCTGACCCTGGCCTTCCTGTGGCAGGGGGCAGGCTACCGCGCCAATGGTTACCTGGCGCTGGCGGGAGCGGGTTGCGTGGCCTTTGTGGCCTATATGTGGTGGTATACGGAAAGACACCGGCGCATCTTCCATGGCCTGAAGACGAGTCTGAACAGTCGGGCAGTCTAAGCAGTCTAAGCAGTCCAAGCAGTCTAAGCAGTCTGAACAGTCCGCAGTCAAACAGCCCGTAGCGGCACGTAGCCGCGGGCCCACAGGCAGGGACGCCTGTGCCACCCGGTAGCAGCACGCTGCCGCGCCCCTCGCCTGTGCAATATCAGCTTTTTGTAACTTATTCAGCCCAATTTTTATGACTATTTAATGCGGGTGCAGGTATGCTGGACATACAGGAAGGCAGGACATTGGAAGCGCGTGTTGAGGCTTGAAGATGCTGGCGGGGACAGCGCTTTCCGGACCGGCCTCCTGAGAACCAGCGGGGGGAACTTAAAATGAACAAGGTATTATTTGTCAGCGGACTCCTGGCATTGGTGCTGGGAGGACTCATCATGATCTCGCGCACTGCGGCGAGCGACGAGTTCCGGGCCGACCTTAAGGGAGCGGACGAAGTGCCGCCGGTGGACAGTAACGCCACCGGCCGGGTTCAGTTGAAGGTGGCCGGGGATGAGTCCATGATAACTTTCGAGATGGAAGTGTCAGGGATCACCGACATGACCCAATCGCACATTCATCTCGCCCCCGCGGGCGTCAACGGCCCCATCGTGGCCTGGCTGGTCCCGGCAAAGCCCCCGCTGACGCTGGTCCGCGGCGAGTTGGACCTGAAGCTCGCCAATGGCACGATTGCGGCCGCCGACCTGGTGGGCCCCATGGCGGGCAAGACCGTGGGTGACCTGGTGGCTGAGATGAGGGCCGGCAACACCTATGCCAACGTGCATACCGTGGCGCACCCGCCGGGTGAGATTCGCGGACAGATCATGTCCAGGTAGGCCCTGCCCTCGGAATCTCATGGCCCGCGTATCCCTGGGATGCTGAAACAAGGGCCCATGCCCGCTGGCGGCGGGCGCCATGAAGGATGAAGATGGCCTATCAACGCGAGGAGACCCAGTTTACCTCCCCCTTT
>CAZFEA010000324.1:0-4182 GCA_964518085.1 uncultured Dehalococcoidia bacterium | reverse complement strand
ATCCCGCTGGATCACCCCTTCCTGGTCTTTCACCAGCTTGCGCAGGAAATCCTTGGCCTCGTCCAGGCTCCAGACTTCCCGGGCCAGGAAGGTCATCATGCTCAGCGTGGGCCCGCCCAGGGTGGGGTCGTTCATGGTCATCTTCCCCTTGTAACGGGGATTCAACAGGTCTTTATAGCTGGTTATTTCACCCTTCTTGACCAGGTCGGTGTTGAAGGCTATGTAGCGCTGAATCGCGGCGATCATTTGTATCGCCAGCTTCTCAGAGTCGACGAAAGGAAAGCGCCCGCCGGTCCATAGTTTAGGGTCTTTCACCTCGGGCAGGAGCAGGAAAGGTTCGGTGGAGCCCAGAACGCCGGCCGGCTTGAGCACGATTAGTACGGTGGTGGTGCCGGTGAACAGCACATCGGCGGTATCAAGCCCAGCCGCCCTTTCTCGCTGAAGCCTGGTAGCAAGCTCCTCGCCCCTCTGGAAAGTGGTAAACTGGGCCTCGATGCCGTACTTCTCTTTGAAGCCGTTGGACACTGCAATCCGGGTAGCCGGCCCGGGGCCGGCCGACCAGACGGAGATGACGCCTTCTTTCTTGGCCTCGGCCACCAGCGTTTCCCAGGCGTCGGCGGTCCGCGGCTGGGCCGGTTTGGCCGCCGGCGGTGCGGTGGTTGCCCCAGGCGCCGGGCCGGCTGGGGTGCAGGCCATCACCACCAGGCCCACAATAATGACCAGCAGTCCGACAATCATTTTTTTCATTTCGGTTTCCTCCTTCGCGTTTCTCTGATCTCTTTTCTGGTTGCGGCGGTAGCCGCCTGGTCTACCTTGTGGCCGGTTGGGTCCATCACTACGCCGTACAGCGACCGGGCGCTCTCCACGGACACAGCGCCGTCTTTAACATCCTGTTCGACACGACCCGCCTCTCTTTCCAGCGGGTCGCCATACCCCCCGCCGCCGTTCCATTCCAGGGCGACAATGTCATTCTCTCCCATCTCGGTGACCTGCTTTGAGGCCATTACTTCCAGTCTGCCCCGGGTTTCGTCGAAATGCCGCGGCAGTTTGCCCTGGGCCAATAATGAGCCGACATTCGATTCCCGGCTGATCCTTATTTTAACATTATGAGAGGGATAACCGCCGCACAGGCCATGCCCGTTCAACGGTTCCAGTCCCATGGTGGATACGCTTACGGACAGCTTGCCATTTCCGGGCTGATAAGGTTTCAGGCAATATTCCCCGGCCATCCCGCCGCGGAACTTGCCGGCGCCCCCGGAATCGGGGACCATGCGCCGGTAAAGGTATAGCACTGGCAGTTGCAGCTCGAGGGACTCGACATCCGGATGCTGGTTCGCCGGGGTCCAGGGCTTGCCGGCGACGTCCACGCCATCGAAGCCGCGGGTGGCGCCGCCTCCGCCGCAGAGTCCTTCCATGATAGACGATACGAATCTCCTGCCGTTCTGGTTGATTCCGGACAGGGTCAGCCCCGGGGAAGAAGAGCTCCACTGGGCGGTAGCTTCATCCCGGTATTTTTCGGTGCAGCTCAACATGCGGGAAATGGCCATTATCGAGGCATTGGCGGCCAGGAACCCGCCTCCGATGCTGGCCATGGAACATGGCGCCGGAAAGGTGCAGTTAAGTATGCTGCCGGGTGGAGCGCTTACCTCGAGGAGGTTCAGCAGGCCCTGGTTCCAGGGGATGTCATAGGCCAGGAGCGGCGCTACCGCGCCGAACACCCCGCCCCTGGCCCCCTGCAGCGTGGCATTGACGCAGGAAGATGTCTGCGGGCTGGTGCCGGAGAAGTCAAAAAATAGCTTCTCTCCCTTCTTGGTCAGGGTGAGGCACACCATTGAGATGCTATCGGAAACCCCGTCGCCGTCCTCATAGACGGTTGCCGACCACGAGCCGTCGGGAAGTTCCCGGAGCCTGGTACGGAATTTGTCCTCGGCATATTTTATGGCCTGCTGGCCGAGCAGGTGGTAGGTTTCCACACCCAGGTTATCTATCAGTTCTATCACCCGGCGCCGGCAGGTTTCCGCCGCCGCCAGTTGGGCCTTCATGTCCAGGCCCACCATACCCGGGTCGCGCACGTTGTTAAGGAGGGTGCCAAAAACATCGCTATTCAAGCGTCCGCGGTCTACCAGCTTTACCCCGCGGAGGCGTATGCCTTCCTGGAAGACCTCCCGGGCGCTGGGCGACATGCCTCCGGGGTCTATGCCGCCTATGTCCAGCAGGTGGGTCATGGTAGCCGCCCACCCGGCCAGTTGTCCTTTGTAGTGGATCGGGCTGAAGGTGGCCATGTCGCCCTGGTGGATCGAGGCTACGTAAGGGTCGTTCATGATGAAGGAGTCGCCTTCGTTGATGCCCGGATCCTCCGATTTCTCCTTCAAAAGGTATTTGGCGGCGTTGGCAAAGGCCCAGGTATGGGAAATCACGCCGCAGCCGCTCATGATGCAGTTGCCCTGGGCATCGTACAGGGCGGTCATATAGTCCCGCGAATCGATGGTCACTACCGATCCCGAGGTCCTGGTGAGGGCAATGCCCATTTCTTCGGTCACCTGCCAGAGGCGGTGCAGGGCTATTTCAAAAGTTACCGGGTCGATGGTCTGTGTGGTCATGATATTCTTTCACCCTCACCCTGACCCTCTCCCATCGAGGGAGAGGGGAGGGGGGAAATGCGTATGTTAAGGTATTCATCGACCAGCGCCTGCTGGTCTCTATCTACCAGGATGGTGGTGTCCCTGGCCTCGATGATAGCCATTCCGGGAACGACATTTCCCGGCTCGAGCAGGTCCCGTTCGTAGACCCTTGCTTCCACCGGTCCGCCCCACCTTCTCAGGTAGACTTCCCGTTTGCCCTTGAAGGCGGCGACCGGGGAGGACGACCCGAGGGGCAGCCGCGGGAAGACCGGTTTGCCCACGGCCAAATGGGTATAGACCAGGTAGTTGACCATCTGTATCCCGGCCTCGCGATAAGCCGCCCCGGCGCCGTAGACATCCCGGTAAAGCTGTTCGAACCTTTGCGCCGCGATTTCCAGGGATCGTCCGGTGATGTCGCCGGGGTCGATTTTGACCCTCAGTTCGTGGACCTGGCGGGCATATCTCATGTCGATGAACCGCTCGATGTGCGCCTCGTCCGGGTCGAAACCCTCCCGGCGCAGTTCGCTGATGCCTTTTTGTTCCAGGTCGTGGAAGTGCCGGGCGACCCGCGCCGGGTCGCCCGGCAAATTCAACGGGTCGCTGATCTCGTATACGTGCAGCACCTCGGACACCACGGTCCCCAGGGCCGAATGGACCGACGCCGTCGGCGGCACCACTATTTCTTTCGCCTGCCGGCCGTAAAATGCGGCATGGACCGGCCCGGCGCCCCCGTAGGCCAGGAGGACGCAGTTGCGCGGATCGTAGCCGCTGCCGATGGTGACCAGCCTCACCAGGTCGGACATGTAGCCGTCGGCCCCGTCGAAGATGGCGCCGGCGGCTTCGATAGGCGTCACGCCCATCTGGTCGGCCACGGTCTTGACTGCAGCGTATGCCTTTTCCTTGTCCAGCTTGATGGCGCCCCCGAGGAAATAGTCAGGGTTGACGATCCCGCTGACCACGTTGGCGTCCGTCACCGTGGGGCGGGTACCACCTTTGCCATAGCAGGCCGGGCCGGGCACGGCGCCCGCCGAGGCAGGTCCTACCTTTAGCACGCCGGTGCCCTGTTCGACGTAGGCGATGCTGCCACCCCCGGCGCCGATGGACTTGACCTGGACCAGGGGCGTGAACAGGTCATACTGATCGACTATGGGATGGCGTTCCAGGGCCACTTCGCCGCCCAGGATAAGTCCGACATCGAAGCTGGTACCGCCGACATCGGTGGTGATCACGTTGTCGTATCCCAGCATCTGCCCCAGGAACTTCGAGGCAATGACGCCGCTGGCCGGACCCGACGAGATGCCGTTTACCGGCCGGTACATGGCCGCCTCGGGTGGCACGCAGCCACCGTAACCCTGGGCGAACAGCGGTCCCTTTTCCAGGCCTTCCTGCCTCAACCGGTCGGCCAGCTCTGCGACATACCGGGCATTGACCGGTCCCAGGTAGGCGTTCATCACCGTGGTAGCCGTCCGTTCGTACTCGCCCAGGCGTGGCGCCAGTTCACTGGAGACGCTGACAAAAAGGTCCGGTGCCATCTCAGCAACGATGTCTTTCAGTTGCTGCT
>CAZFEA010000323.1:0-4212 GCA_964518085.1 uncultured Dehalococcoidia bacterium | reverse complement strand
CCGGGAAAAATGCTGCCGGAGGGACCCTTTGGTGAGTTCACCGGCTATTACGCCGGCGGCATCAGGCCGGAACCGGTTATCGAGGTTGAACGGGTCTACCACCGGAATGATCCGATAATGTTTGGCGCCCCGCCCGGCCGCCCGCCCAGCGAGACCACCTATTACAACATGGTGGTGCATAGCGCCATGTTATTCAATGAGATAGAAAAAAGCGGCGTCACCGGCGTCACCGGCGTTTGTACTCATGACCTGCGCACCTTCCTGATTACGGTTTCGCTCAAGCAGAGGTACGCCGGGCATGCCAGGCAGGTCGCTTTGCTGGCTTCGGAGCTCGACGCCACCGGCGGCATCGGACCGAAATATGTTATCGTGGTTGACGATGATGTCGATGTTACTGATATCAAGGAAGTGCTCTGGGCGCTGTGCACCAGGTCCGACCCGGCCTCGGACATAGAGATTTTCCGGCAACTGCGGAGCACTCCGCTGGACCCGGCCATCGAGAAGCCGGCAAAAGCCTATGTGACGTCGCGGGCCTATATGGATGCTTGTCGTCCCTTCGAATGGAAAGACAAGTTTTCGGAAGTGATCGACTTCAGCCCGGAATTCAGGGAGAAAATGAATGCTAAGTGGGGAGAGCTGTGAGGGTAAGAATATGCTTAAACGGGCAAGCATGGTAAGAAATTCAAGCCGGTGGGCCGTATCATATCTGGACTCTGAATCAATGCGATGTCTCAGGCAGGCTCGCCTGTGATACCGGGTTTGATTGCCAGACTTCACCCTCATCCTGACCCTCTCCCGTCAAGGGAGAGGGGACTTACCGTAAGGAGGCGCCATGAATTCGACGCTGGACATACCGCAGCTTAAATGTGACGTCCTGGTTATTGGCACCGAAGCGGCGGGCGCCAAAGCCGCCATTGAAGCCCATGTCGAGGGCGTAAAAGTGATTGCCGCCACCAAGGGCGCGATGGGACGCAGCGGGGCCACGGTTATGGCCGGCGCCGGCGTTCAAGCTCCCCTGGGACACATGGACTCCAGGGATAATCCGGATATTTTCTTCGCCGATATCATAAGAGGCGGCGTCTATCTGAACAATCAGAAACTGGCGGAGAAGCTGACGCGGCTGGCCTGCAGCGAAGTCACCAAGCTGGAAACCTGGGGGGCAAGGTTCCGGAAGCAGGCCAACGGCAAATTCTTTCAATCCCACCAGCCCGGGTCCACTTATCCCCGGGGACTGAACCTGCTCGGCGGCGAGGGTGGAGTGCATTACCGCAAGGCCTTCCGGGCTGAATTCAAACGGCAGGGACTTTCTCCCTTTGAAGATTTTTTCGTGACCAAGCTCCTGCTGTCCAACGGCCGGGTGGCCGGGGCGCTGGGCATGTCGCTGGCCGATGGTAAGGTAATGGTGGTTCAGGCCAAGATGGTCGTTCTCGCCGGCGGCGGCTGTGGGCAGTTGTTCCGGCAGACTGACATGCCCTCCAGCGCCACCGGCGACAGCATGGTCCTGGCCTACGAGGCCGGGGCGGAACTGATGGACATGGAATTCCACCAGTTCTTTCCCTATCATTGCTACGGCCCGCCGAGCATGGCCGGTTTTCCCATGGCCTACATTCGCTATGGCCTGCGGGCGAAGCTATTTAACTCCCGTGGCGAGGAGTTCCTGGAGAGGTATATGCCCGGCCAGAAGGGGTGGGGCCTTCGCGATCCTACCTCCAGGGCGATCTTTGCCGAAGCCAGGCAGGGGCTGGGAAGCCCCAGCGGCGGCGCCTATCTCAGTGTCGCCCACCTGCCGCCCAACCTGATTGAAGATACGCTCAAGACCAACGCTCCGAGACTCTGGAATAAGGCCCTCAAGGTTGGCATAGACCTCACCAGGGTGGCCCTGGAAGTAGGGCCGGCGGCACATTACACCATGGGTGGGGTTAGGGTAAACGAGGCATGCGAGACCCTGTTACCCGGGCTGCTGGCGGTGGGGGAATGCGCCGCGGGCATGGATGGCGCCGAAAGAATAGACGCTGGCCCAGCCATCTGCTGGTGTCTGACCATGGGTTACCTGGGCGGCAAGGAGGCCGCGGCCAGGGCCAAAGGGATGGACTGGCTGCCGGTCGACAGAGAACAGGTAGCCCGGGAGGAAGAAAGGATACAGTCCCTGTACTCGCGGGACGACGGCGTCAAAGGCTACGAAATAAAGAACAAGATAAAGGACCTGATGTGGGAAAACTCCGGCCTGTTTCGAAACAGGGCCGGGTTGCAGGCGGGTCTTGGCCTGGTCCAGAAGATCAAGGAAGAAGACCTGCCCCGTCTCATGGTCCCAGGAAAATCGAGGCGTTTCAGCGTGGGGCTGGTGGATGCCCTTGAAGCCCTCAACATGGTCCAATTGGCCGAGATCACCCTGTGTTCAGCACTCATGCGGGAGGAGAGCCGGGGTTCTCACTGCCGGACCGATTTTCCGAAAATCAACAACCGGGAGTGGTTCAAGAACATCATCGTTAAGAAGCAGGACGGCAGAGCTAATTTCAGCACCGCCCGGCCGGTCATCCACCGCATGGAACCACCGTCGGACGAAATGATGGAGCAAATCTATGGATGAACAGGCCAAAGTAACGGTATATAGATTTGACCCGGATACAGACAGGGAGCCGAGGTACGAGACCTACATGGTCCCGGCCGAAGGCTGGAAGGGCCTGACCGTCCTGGATACCATCAGGTACATTTACGAGCATGTCGATGGCCAGCTTGCTTTCAGGGAATCATGCCGTGTCTACCGTGTTTGCGCGGCCTGCAGCATATTGATGAACAAGAAAGTCGTGCTGGCATGCGACGCCAGGTCTACCAGGGAGATGGTCCTCGAACCGTTGCCCAACCATCCGATCATCAAGGACCTGGTGGTCAGCTTTGCCCGGGCCGGGCATGAATAGCTGTCATGCTGAACTTGTTACGAAAATGTCGCCATCTCCCCCTTTGAAAAAGGGGGACTAAGGGGGATCTAAGAAAGAGGCAAAATCCCCCTGTATCCCCCTTTTGCGAAAGGGGGAGGTAAACTGGGTCTCCTGGCGATGATAGGCCATTTTCATCCTTAATGGCGCCCCCTGGCAAGGGGGCAATTGTTACGAAAATACCGGTACCACAGGCGGGGACGCCTGTGGTACCATAACGCCAACCGCTGGAGGCAAGTAGAAATGAAGTACACCAAATCGGAAAGTAAGAGCTGGGCCAGGGAAACCATGCGCGGCCACTGGACTACCATGGTCTCGCCGTTCACACCGGACGGTGAACTGGACGAGGCCGGGCTGAGGAGTAATATACGCTATGTGCTCAGCCTCGGCACCGAAGGGCTCGGATTCACCTGGTCCTATGGCGAGTTCTGGGCATTGACCCTCAACGAGCGCAAGCGAATAGCCGAGATAGCCGTTGAAGAGGTCCGGGGCAAAGCCCTGGTGGGCATTCATACCAGCCATGCCTGTTTGAAGGACTGCCTGGAACTTACCCGGCATGCCGAGGGCGCCGGCGCCGACATGGCCATCCTGATGGCCCCGCCGCTGGCCAGGACTGATGACCAGGCCCACGACTTTTTCAAATACGTTGCCGGCCGCGTCAGCATTGGAATCGGAATCTACAATAACCCGGTGGTGTCCGGAATGATGATATCGCCGCAGGGAATTGGAAAGATCGCCGATATCCAGAACGTCATCGTCACCAAGGAGGCCTACCCCTTCTTCCCCCAGATCGTAAACGTTTTCAGAATTGCCGGGGAGAAGATCGTGGTCAGTTGCCCCCACGACGAAATATACCCATACCTGGAACTTTTCGGAATCCGGCAGCAGTTCCTGTTTGCCTCCGAATCGGACTGGATGGTCGACCGGCCGGGGAATATGCCGCGAAGGGAATTCTTGAACCTTGCGCTAAAAGGTGATATAAAAGGGGCCACTGAAGTTTATCGCACCAGGGTAGGTCCGATTATCGGTATCCGGCATAAATGGTTCAAGCATTTTCGTGACCAGGGGACATTTCCGGTGCACCTGGGAAAATACTGGGGTGAACTGGTGGGCATGGCCGGGGGACCGGTCAGACTGCCTTCTGTGCCACTGACGGAGGAGCTAAAGCAAAGCATCAAGAACGATCTGCAAAAAGTGGGTTTTTTGAAACGGTAGAACAGGCTTTCCAGCCTGTCGGCACTTCACCCTCACCCTGACCCTCTCCCGTCAAGGGAGAGGG
>CAZFEA010000322.1:0-4232 GCA_964518085.1 uncultured Dehalococcoidia bacterium | reverse complement strand
GACAGCGGCGACGCCTCCAGCCGGGTGAGCACCCCCTACAAGGCGGCCGTGGACTCCTCGGGCAATATCTGGGTGGCCGACTGGGACAACGCCCGCATCGCCAAATACAACGCCGAGGGCAGCTATGCCAACTTCTCCTTCGGCCACAAGCACCGGATTAACGGTTGACACAATGGGGCGGAGGTATGGTATATTCCGTGCGTCAGTGTAAGTTGCGTAAAGCATGAGAAAGGAGATGATCAGTGAAGAAAATGACCGTTCCTGTCACCGGCCTGTTGTTGCTGGTGATGTTGGCCTCCGGTTGCACCCCGGGCGGCGCGCCGGCGCCATTAACGGCTAGCCCGGCGCCTGGCGGCGCCGGGCAACCTGCCGGCAATGTCGCCCGGGCGGACTGGCAAGCAAGATGGGAAACCACTCTGGCCGCGGCCAAACAGGAGGGCGAGGTACTGGCTTATTTGAACGCCCCGTCTGAGGCCAGAATGGCCCTGCAAGAAGCGTTTCACAAGAAGTTCGGACTGAAGCTGGACCTGGTCATGGGCACGGCGGCGGTGTTGACCACCAGGCTGAACTCGGAATACCGGGCCGGCATCCATCAGGCCGACGCCATCATGGCCGGGGCCAGCGCCATCTGGTCCAGCACCAAACCCCAGGGGGTACTGGCGCCGATAGCGCCTATGTTTATCCTGCCGGAGGTAAAGGACCCCGGGGTCTGGATCGGCGGCAATCTGCCTTTCTTTGATAAGGACGGCATGGTGGCCTATTACCTCTCGGTGGCCAACCCGCCGGTGGTCTACAACACCAACCTGGTCAAAGAGGGTGAAATAACCTCGTATCTCGATCTGCTCAAACCGCAATGGAAGGGCAAGATAGTGATGTACGATCCCACTATTTCCGGCGGGGCCCAGTTCGGGGCCGCCCGCCTCTCCATGCAGTGGGGGGAGGACAAAGCCAACGAGTACTTCAGGGCCCTGATCCGGCAGCAGGAGGTGGTCATCAGCAGGGACCAGCGCCAGCTAATGGACTGGGTGGCCCGGGGGAAGTACTCGGTAGCGCTGTGGCCCAATTCGCCCGGCACCATCGAATTCCTTCAGCTAGGGGCGCCCATAGCTCCAATCAACTTGAAAGAAAACATCGGGGTTTCGGCTTCGGCCGGGGGCCTGGCCATGCCTGCGAAGGCCCCGCACCCGGGGGCTGCGGCCATTTTTCTGAACTGGTTCCTGAGTCGCGAGGGGCAAACCCTGGCGGTCAAGACCATGGGCGCGCCGAGCGCCCGGACCGATGTGCCCACCGAGGGAATAGCGGCAATCTTCTCGGCAAAACCGGCAGACAGGGTCTTTTTTCAGAACGAAGAGTTTACCACCGAGCAAAACAAGTTGATAGACGGGTTCAAGAAGGTCTTTTCGCCCGGGTAAGGAACTGTGTAATGGACAAAGTGGTCATTATTACCGGCGCCTCCGGCGGCATCGGCAGCGTCGCCGCCCTCAAATTCGGCGCCGAAGGGGGCAGGGTCGTCCTGGCCGACAAGGCGACCGAAAAGGCCAGCGAGATAGCCGCCGAAATAAACAGGGGCCCCGGCCAGGCGATAGTCTGCCAGGCGGACGTGCGCGATTTCGGGCAAATCGAAGGGATGGTAAAGACCACCCTGGAAAAATGGCGCAGGATCGATGTCCTGTTATGCCTGGCAGGGCAATTCCTGCGCCACCTGAGAGGCAACACCGAAGAAAAGCGGCTGATCGATCATACCGAAGAAGACTGGGACCTGGTACTGGACACCAACCTTAAAGGCACCTTCTACTGCATGAAGGCGGTCATTCCGCAGATGATGGCGCAAAAACAGGGGCACATTGTAATCATGTCGGCGGGCACCGGGCTGAGGGGCAAGGCCTTTCAGTCGGCCTATGCCGCCAGCAAAGCCGGGCTTTTCGGCCTGATGAAGTCGGCCGCCTGGGAACTGGGCCCCTACAACGTCCAGGTCAACGCCATTTGCCCGGGACTGACCGTCCACCCGTCGCTCAAGCCCTTCGGCAGCGATGTCGACTTTTACACCGGCGAGGCTGCCCTGCACCGCTACGGGGGGCCGGACGAAGTGGCCAAGTTCATGGTCCACCTGACCGGAATGCAAAACATATCCGGGCAAATCCTCAATATCGATAGCCGGATACTGTTTTAGGGCCCTCCCATCAAGGGAGAGGGTGATTTCCTCTCCCCGCCGCGGGACAGGATTAAGAGCCTGCCCTGAGCGCAGCGAACGGGTGAGGGGGTCAGGGAGAGGGGACCCTGGTGTCAATTGGCCGGGGCGGCGAAAATCTGCCTGGCCAGTTGCATGGCTTTGGCCTGTTGCTCGTAAAACTCCAGGTCGTCGGCAAATAGCTTTTCCCCGGGCAGGGGGATTCGCGACGGGTCGATCTCCGCCGTGGAAACGTCGGCGCGCCAGGACGGGTTGCCAAAGGTGCCGGCAAAGATCGTCTGGCCCTCTTTGGTCAGCAGCCAGTTGATAAACACCGTGGCCGCGTTGGGGTTGGCCGGCTTATGTGGCACCTCCAGGTTTCCCGAGGCGGTGTTGATCATGCCGCCTTCCTGCCACCGGATGATGCCTACCGGGGCGCCGGCCTTGATGAAATCGGTGGTGGCGGCCTGCTGCGCGCCGATGGCCACCGCATATTTACCCCTGGCGATCCACTCCACGTGCTGATGGGCGTTCTGGGTGATGACCGGCGCGGTGGCGGCGAACTGGCGCAGGTAGTCGGTCCCTTTTTGCCAGTCGTAGGCCTTGGTCAACACGAAAGTAGCCCAGGCGGCGGCGGCGCTGGGCATGCCGGGATAGAACAGGGTGACCTTGCCCTTCCACTCCGGCTTCAACAGGTCCGGCAGGCTCTTTATCTGTCCTTCCTTCACCATGTCGGTGTTGACCGCGGTATAAGAGGTATAGCCCCGGTTCAACATGATCATGGTCTTTTCTTCATCCATATAAGGAACCCTGCCCCCCAGCCACGCCTTGGGGTCCTTCACCTCCGGCAAAACCAGGTAGGGTTCTATCGGGGCGAAGAATCCCTGCGGTTGAAAGGAAGGCGACATGGTAAACGCCCCGGGAATGTTTATCCCGGCGCTCTGTTCTGTCTTGTATTTGACGGCGATCTCGGACCCCCTGCCGATGAGGAAGTCCAATTCGATGCCGTATTTCTGGCGGAAAGCATCGGTCAGCGCCCGGACGGCGGCGGGATTGATCCCGCCGTAGACCGCCAGTTTGCCCTCTTTCCTGGCAGCGGCAAGAGTGTCATCCCACCGTTGCTGCCATTCCGGCCTGGTGGCCGCCTCCCTGGCGGGGGCCGGCGGCTGGAGGGGCGGCGCGGCCGGTTGGGTGCACCCCGCCAGCGCCATGGCGAACACAAAAGCCACCATCAATGGATAACGGAACATTCTCATTTTGCCTCCCGAAGCCACGAGTTACTGAGTTATTGAGTTATTGGGTGGGCGCTATCTGGTATTTAACGGATTATAGACCGCCAGTGATACACTGTCAAAGTTGGCTCGTTGGCTCCCGGCGTGGGTACCGGCTATAATTAACGGCAAGCCGCCCAAATCGCCCGCCTATTAATCTTTGTGAGGTTTAGTACATATGGACACCGTATCTGCCGAGGTCGTCGAGAAAGTCTGGACAAAGATGGCTTCCCTGACATTGAGCGGTTGCCAAAAGCTGTCGCAACGCATGTCACAAGAGCAGCCGCTCATTCTTGCCTACTTGATGGCGGTGGACCACGATATTCTTAATCGTGACGAGCGTGAGCTATTAGTCTACCTGGGTATGACTGTGTGGCAAATGATGTCACAGGGGCCACAGCGATTGCGTCAGGTTACCGAAAAGGTCCTCAATAAAGCAGAAGCAGCGAATATCAAAATGGACGAGTATCTCGAGGGGGAAACCGGGGAAGGCTTTCTGAGCACGACAAGAACCATCCTGGACAACTACCAGCAACCGGAGGTGCTGAGATACGTGGTCGAGGCGCTGATGGAGGAACCGGAAGAGGGCTGCATTATTCGGGATGAGAACCGGGGCGCCTTATTTCTGGACCTCAAGACCGTGATCGATTGTTTTGATCGTAACTGAGGCGCTGCCCCGCCGTTGGGTTCCGGCCCCCCGGCACGCGCAGCGTGCGTCTACAGGTCCGGGCCCCCGGCACGCGCAGCGTGCGGCTACAGGTCCGGGCCCGGGCACGCGACGCGTGCGGCCACGG
>CAZFEA010000321.1:0-4281 GCA_964518085.1 uncultured Dehalococcoidia bacterium | reverse complement strand
GTACCCGCGGGCCGTCGGCCCGCCCTCAAATTGACCATAATGGAATTGGATTCCTCACACATCTTTTTGCACAATCCCTTCAAACCGCAATGGATTAATATTACAGAAACAAGGGCGCCCAACGGGACCGCAGCCCGGGGGTGTGGCACGGCACGGCACGCCGTGCCGCTACGGGCGGGCGAGCCGCTCCCAGCCGCGCCGCACCCCGCCCTGGCGTCGCCCCTACCCGGTACCGGGTTGGGGTTATCCCCGCAGGGTGGCGCCCAGCTCCTTGGTCAGCTTATCCAGGATCTTTTTCAAAAAGACATTGACTTCATCATCGGTGAGGGTGCGCTCGTGGGACTGCCAGGTAATGCTCCAGGCCAGCGACTTCTTTCCCGCCGGCACCCGGTCGCCCGAATAGACGTCGAACACCGCCGCCTTCTGCACCAGGGGTGAAGTCAAAATGATTTTCCGGACCAGCTCCGCCGGAACGCCGGCATCCAGGATCACCGCCAGGTCCCGGGTCGCGGCCGGGAACCGCGCCAGGGGATGGTACTTTCCGGCAGCGGCCTGGCCCGCGGGCAACAAAGCGCCCAGCCGCAACTCAAACAGGAATACCGCTCCCGATATGTCGAAAGCTTCCGAGATGCGCGGGCTCAACTCCCCGATGACACCCAGGCTGTCATTGCCGGCCCTGACTTCCGCCGTCCTGCCTTTGAGCAGCGAAGGGTCTTCGCTATCGACAAACCGGGCCTCGATGCCCAGTCGCTGCAGCAAGTTCTCCAGGGTCCCCTTGGCATCGTAAAAATCAATTAGCTCCGGCTTGCCCTGCCACGAAACCGCCATCCTCGGTCCGCAGAACAGCGCGGCCACCATTTCCCGGTCCTCGGGCAGCTCACGTTCCCGGGGAACGAAGACCCGGCCGACTTCAAATATGCGGATGTCTCCCTGCTCGTGTCTCTGGTTGGAACTGAGGGTTGCCAGGAGACCGGGCCTCAGGCTGGTGCGCAGGTATTCCTGCTCCCTGGAGAGGGGATTGACCACCCGCAGCGAAGGGGGGACGGCGGCGCCGCCGGCGGCCTTCTGTTCCGCCTCGGGGTTGGTCAGGGTGTAGGTTATTACCTCCTGCACCCCGGAAGCCGCCAGGATATCCCTCACCCGGTCCTTGATCTCAAGCGCCGGCTGCGGCTGGTGCGCCGGCAGAGGCGTGGAAAGCAGGGTCATAGGGATTTTGTCGTAACCCCGGATGCGGGCGATCTCTTCAAGGACGTCGGCCGCCTGGCAGATGTCGCTGCGCCACCAGGGCGGCGTCACTTTGATGTCCGGGGCGCAGGACAACTCGGAGACAAAACCCAGGGAGGCCAGGGTGGAAGTAATCTCCTCGACATTGAGGTCTATTCCCAGGACCCGTTTCACCTCGGCGGGAGACACCGAGACCGGCGCCGGTTCCGCCCGGCCGGGATAGGCATCGATTATCCCGCGGGCGGCCTTGCCCCGCCCCAGTTCGCACATGAGCCGGGAGGCCCGCTTGATCGCTTCCATGGCCAGTTCGGGACGCAGTCCTTTTTCGAACCGGGTCGAGGCTTCGCTGCGCAGGCCCAGGCGGGAGCTGGTGCGGCGTATGCTGATGCGGTCGAAGTTGGCCGATTCCAGGAGAATGGAGGTTGTAGACTCAACCACCTCGCTGTTGGCCCCGCCCATGACCCCGGCGATGGCTACCGGCCCTTCCCCGTCATTGATCATCAGATCGCCGGAAGTCAGCTTTCTTTCGACACCGTCCAGGGAGGTGAAAACTTGCCCTTCGGCGGCGCGGCGGACGACGATCTTCCTGCCACGGACCCTTTGGTAGTCAAAGGCGTGCAGCGGCTGGCCGTACTCCACCATGACATAGTTAGTGATATCGACAATGTTGTTGATCGGACGCATACCGTAGCTGGTCAGTCGCTCCTGCATCCATGGCGGCGATGGGCCGATCTTGACCCCGTTGACGATCACCGCGCAGTAGCGGCGGCAGAGATCGGGGTCGGCTATCTCGACCGAGGCAAGCTCTCCGGCGTTTATTTCACTCTCCGGATAGCCGGCCATGGGAGGGACGACCCTGGCGCCGGTAAGGGCGCTCACCTCACGGGCGATGCCGAGCATGGAAAAGCAGTCCGGCCGGTTGGGTGTCAGCTCGAAGTCGAGAACGGTGTCGCCGAGATAGTCCTTCAGCGCCGCTCCAACCGGGGCATCCCCGGGCAGGACCATGATTCCCTCGTGGTCCTCCGAAATCCCCAGCTCCCTGCCCGAGCAGACCATCCCCCGCGATTCCACGCCGCGGATTTTGGCCGGCTGGAGGGCTATGCTCTCGCCGGTGTGGGCATCGGTCAACCGCGCGCCGACCCGGGCGAAAGGCACCTTTTGGCCGACCTCGATGTTGGGCGCGCCGCAGACCACCACTTCCCTTTCCCCGGCGAGGTCGACTTCGGCCAGCCTCAGGCGGTCGGCATTGGGGTGTGGCCTGATGTCGACAATTTGACCGACAAAAATATTGTCCCAGCCTGCCCCTTTGACCTGGATGTTGGATACCTCGAGGCCGGCCATGGTCAGCCGTTCGGCCAGTTCCTCAGCGGGCAGGGTCAGAGGGACGTATTCCTTGAGCCAGTTGAGTGAAACTTTCATGTCTGCTTTCAGAACTGTTTCAAAAACCTCAGATCATTACTGTAGAACAGCCTTATGTCTTCGATGCCGTAGCGCAGGATGGGGATGCGCTCCACCCCCAGGCCGAAGGCAAAACCGGTGTAAACAGAAGGGTTGTAGCCCACCCGGCGCAGCACCTCGGGATGCACCATGCCGGCGCCCAGGATCTCGATCCAGCCTGAGTAGCTGCACAGCCGGCAGCCGGCGCCGACACAGGCAAAGCAGTCGATGGCCATCTCCACCCCGGGCTCGACAAAGGGAAAATAGTCGCAGCGGAAGCGCGCCTTGCGGTCGGGCCCGTAGAGGCGACGGGCAAACTCGAAGAGGCAGCCCTTCAGGTCGGCAAAGGTGATGCCCTTGTCCACCGCCAGGCCCTCGATTTGATAGAACATTGACTCGTGGGTAGCATCGGTGGCCTCGTAACGGTAGACCTTCCCCGGCACCACCACCCGGACCGGGGGTTCGGTTTTCTCCATTACCCTTATCTGCATGGGGGAAGTGTGGGTGCGGAGCAGCATGGGACGCTCCCCCTGCTCATTGGTGTAGTCGATCCAGAAGGTATCCCACATGTCCCTGGCCGGATGGTCCTTCGGAATATTCAGCGCCTCGAAATTGTAATAGTCCCATTCCACCTCCGGCCCTTCCACCACCTGAAAGCCCAGGCTCTTGAAGATGTCACATATCTGGCGCACCACCTGGGTGGTCGGATGCAGCCTCCCCTGGGCTACCGGCCTTCCCGGCAGGGTTACATCGAGACGACCGCGCTCCTGGAGAGCCATCACCTCGGCCGCCTGGATAGCGGCTTTTTTCTCCTCGAAGCTGGTTTCCAGTAGCCTTTTCAGTTCATTGGCCATCGCCCCCGCCATGCGCCTCTCTTCCACCGGTAATTCCGCCAGGCCCCGCAGCGCCTGGGTGACCTGGCTCTTCTTGCCGAGATACTGGACCCTCCATCCTTCCAGGGTTTTTTCGTCCTGGACGGACGACAGTTCCTTGAGGGCAAGACTTCTCAGCTCTTCGAGGTCCTTCTTAATGTCCACCGGTCGTCTCTTTGATTCCGTTATTCAGCCTTAACAGTGTCTCGATCTCTTTTTCGCGAATGGCCATGGTAAGGTCTCCCCGGGTCTTTTCCAGTATGCCTCTCACCACATCGGTGGTCCGTCTCAGGCCGTAGGTCAGGGCATCAGGAAAATCCATGGTGATGAGCACCATATAAATGTCATCCATGCAGGTCAGCAATCTTTCGCACAGTGAGATGTCGCCGCCCCTGATCGAATCCAGAACGAACCGGCGCAGCTCGCCGACCGCCTCTCCCATTCCGTTCATGTAGGCGGCGTAGCCCACGCCGAGGTCTTCGGGAAAGGGCAATTCTTCTTCCAAAACCAGAGCCAGGGTAATAAGGCCCTCGGCATATTCTTTCTGGCAATCGTTCATAAACCCGGAGTTGCGCAGATCGGGATAGTTTTCAAGGACGCGGGCAGCTTCCTGAAGCACCTGTTTATCCAGATCGAGCAGCTCGCGGGCGATGGCGTAGTCCCGGCGGTGGATGGCCCGGATGCCGTTGGCGCTATAGCGGATCGAGTCGCGGCAGGCGCGGAGGGCTTTTTCCCGGGCGTCGTCTTT
>CAZFEA010000320.1:3909-4297 GCA_964518085.1 uncultured Dehalococcoidia bacterium | reverse complement strand
GCGCCCTTTTTGGTGCAAGGCCTGCCAGAAAAGGAAGTCGGTGTCCGGGGATATGCCCATCACCCGGCGCGCTTCCCTGGGGATGACCTCCGCGGGCTTGACCTCTTTGCCCGGGGGGAGGGTCATCACCGCAGACTGGCTGCCAAAGTTGGCGATGGCCGCCAGGACCTTCTTGAAATGCCAGTGTTTGTTTTCCAGGGCCATCTGGATAACCCGGGCCATCGGCTCGGCCTCGGCTACGTGGCCGAGCCGCAGCAATGACGGGTTAAACAGAATGCTGTCCCAGCCGGTTACCCTCCGTCCCTCGGCCGTCAGCAATCGTAGTGTGTTACCCTGGACGCTCAGTGCCAGATTCAAATTGTCCTCTTGTATTCCCCCTCACCTTAAT
>CAZFEA010000320.1:1099-3899 GCA_964518085.1 uncultured Dehalococcoidia bacterium | reverse complement strand
TTTAGTGCTTTCCCGTAGGGGTGGAGGAGACCGTGATGAGGCCGTGACTCAATACCTCCATAACCCAATAACTCAATAACCGCCATCAGTTCTTTTTCTCGGTTTCCGTCTTCCGGCCTTGCGACCAGATATTCAAGGTAAAGGTAAATCGCCAGAGCTGCGGGCCGGCCGGCGCCAGGGACCAGTTATCCAGTTGGGCCACCTGGTATGCTGAGCCCTCTATGGTCCGCAAATAGGCTATTACGTCCTGCAGCTCGCCGGCGCCCTCAACGCTATAGACGTGCTGGGGCACCTGCCATTCCCCGGCCTTCTTCTCCGAGGTCGAATAGTTCGTCCGCCCCAGGCTTATGTTGCCGGCTTCGGCCCACCGCCACAGGTCAACTACGGCGGCCTCGGCCTCGGACTTCCCGGGAAAGGTTATGGATTGCTCCCGGAGCTCGCCGAGCCTGGCCGTCAGTCCGGGAAGGTCGTCGTCCTGGATAGCTCGCAACTGCCTTTGAGCGTCGGCGACTTGCCGGTCGATCCGCTGTAGTTCGGCGGCCGAACTTTTTCCCAGGTTCATCAGGGCCACGAAAGCCACGGCGCCGGCCAGAAAGGCCAGCACCAGCACCCTCTCCAGGCGGCTGAGCTTTTTCAGCACTTGCTGTAGCTGTTTGTTCACCTTTGAGGTCCCCTGATGACGATCTCCACGGAGAACTCCGCGGGCCGCGCCGCGTCAGGCGCGGATACAAATCTTAAGATAACACTGGAAAACGGAGGCAGCTTGCGCAGGGTCTGGTAGTATTCAAGGGCTACTGAAGGATAAGCCCTGGCCTGGAGGGTGAGAGAGTCTCCCCGGCCCTGTATGCTCACCAGGATCACTCCGGCAGGGGTATTATCCAACAGCGTCTGCAGAATGGCGGACTTGTCGTAATGGCCGGCAAGCTGCAGGTACAGTTTTGGAGACTCCTCGAGAGTGGCTATCTGGCCCCTGATTTTGCCGGCATCCTGGCGTATCGTGGATGCCTCGCTGAGCCTCCGGTTCATGACGGTGAGCTGGCCCTGCGAAGCGGCAAGGTCCTTTTCCAGTGTCGTTGCCTTCACCCGGAACATGCCGCCGCCGCCCAGTTCTACCAGCAAGAGGACAATCATTATTACGCTGAGGCGGGAAACAATGGGCCGGGCCAGTTCCCGGGGCAGCAAATTCAGGTTGGGGAATTGCCCGCCGGGCCCCTGCCGCCCCCCGGTCCGGAAGGCGGAAAGAAGACTGGAAATCTTCATCAAATCTTCATCTGGGATATCATGCCGTAAATAGTACCCATCATGGTAATAGCGATGAATCCTACCATCAGCCCGACGCCGATGATGATGGCCGGTTCTATGAAGCCGGTAAGCCGGCTCAGAGACCGGGTGGTGTCCGCCTCGTAGATCCTGCCGAGAAGGGAAAGGTTATTGCCCAGGCGGCCCGTTTCTTCTCCCACCGCTATCATCTGGGAGACCAGTGGAGGGAAGACTCGTTCCGCCGCCATTGTCTGAGACAGGCGCTGCCCGGTCAATATCCCCCTCCGTACTTTTGTTACCGCATCGGCGATCACCGGGTTCTCCACTGTCGAGACCAGCAATTCGAGGGCTTCGCCAAAGGCTATCCCGGCGTTAAGCAAGAAGGCCAGGCTATTACTGAAGCGGGAGAGATTCGAGTACAGGACTATTTGCCTCAAGACCGGTATGCGCATGACCAGAGCGCCGCGGCGGCGGCGGCTGGCCGATGTTCCGTAACGCCAGTAGACAACAACGCCCAGGACCACCGCCCCGAGTAACAGTCTGGGTGAATTGGCGGAAACAAAATTGCTCAGGCCCAGAAGGATGCGGGTGGTAAGGGGCAATTGTCCTCCATACTCTTGCACCAGCTTGGCCATTGCCGGGATGGAAAAGGTGACCAGTATGAAAAGGACTCCCAGGCCCCCGATCATTATCATGCTCGGGTAAGTCAGTGCCTTTTGTACCCGCGCCCTGAAATCAGCCTGCTTTTCCATGTAATCCGCGACCTGCTCGATCAGCGGCTGGAGCTTTCCTGTCTCTTCACCCACGCGCACCAGCCGTACCAGCATGGAAGAAAAGATCCTGGGATGCCTGGCCAGGGCGTCTGAAAGGGGATTGCCGCTCTCGATATCAATACTGACCTGTTCCAGGGCTTTCCGGAACAAAGGGTGCTGTACCTGTCCGTAAAGCACAGAAATGGCCTGTAATATCGGCAGACCGGAATCAAGCAGGCTGACAAGCTGACGACAGAAATAGACGACTTCCTGGTTTTTGACGCGGTACAGCGTGGGCAAAGAAGCGGCGAGGGCGAGTCTGAAATCCCTGGGCTTTGGTCGCTTTTTCAGGGAGACTATGGTTAGACCTTGCTCGAAAAGCTGTGCTTCCGCCACCCGAATCTCGTCGCCTTCCAGTTCCCCTGCTACTCTCACACCTTCAGGAGTAAATGCTACATATTGGACCGGCATAGATAAGGCTCTTATGCTTTAGAGAGCCCACCTTTACAACATATTTCTGCTTGTACTATACTTTCAAAACGTAAGAAAGCGAATTACCTGCCGATTATAGGTGATTCAGGAAAGATTTTCAAGGCTGACCGTGCCAAAAGTAAATATCGTATTAGTACATGAGGACTTGCAGGCCATGGCACGGGCGATGTCGTCACTGACTCAACAGGGGTTTGAAGTAGTGGGGGCCAGAGATGGCGCCGACGCCATGAAGAAGCTGGAGGCCGGTCTTTCTGAAGTTGCCCTTATTACTGTTGATGGTGGCCGGGCGGGCCTGG
>CAZFEA010000320.1:0-1089 GCA_964518085.1 uncultured Dehalococcoidia bacterium | reverse complement strand
AGAGGAATGTCCGCAATCGCCGCGCTTTGTCCCCTGTCTCCGGCGCTGCAACCGATCGAGTTGCGGGCCGACGCGCTGAAGCGGGCCCTGGAAAGCCTGGCAGCTACCAGGGACTCGGTGTTGGAGCGTGACGCCGGCATTGTCAAGCAGGTGGTCGAGTGCCTTACCCGGCAGCAGGAGGTCTCGAAGCTCATCGACGAGCTTCTGCCTATCCTGGGCGAGATGTGCAGGGCCGAAAACGCCTACCTGGTAATCCGCGACCGATCTCAGAAACTCACCCTGAAACATAGCTGGGGCCCGGGAACGCTCGATCCCTCGGTAGTGGTCAGAATTGCCGAGATCGCCGGGCGGCAGCCGGGCCCGCTGCTGGCGCTGGACGGTGCTACGCCGGTGGCCGAGGCCGCCCAGGAGATAACTGGCGGAAAAATATCATCGTTGATGGTCATCCCGTTGACCACGGGAAAGGCATCTCTGGGTTTGCTGGCGGTGATAAATACCACCCCGGGCAAGACCATGAGGCAGCATGACTCCCATTTGCTGAGCCTGTTCGCACTGGAATTGTCGCTGCTGCTCGAAGCCGAGAGGGTGAGGGACCAGTTCGATGAACTGGGGCGCGGTAGCGGCGACCTGAAGACCCAGGTCGAACAGCGGCAGCGAGAGATTAGCGCGCTCAACAATTTGATCCAGTCCTTGAACAACCAGAAACAGGCGCTTCAGGAAGACTTCGAAGCGTTTCAGGGCCGGTTTGCCGCCGGGGCGAAGACCATGGTGTCCCTTTTGGAACAGGACGAGAGCGGGCTCCGGGGGCATGCGGAACAGGTGGCCAGGTGGACGGTGGCCCTGGGTGAGTCCCTGGGTATCAACCTGGATGACCTGGCTGAGACCTGCTATTTTCATCACCTCGGAGCTTTGCCCAGGGCCCGGGCCCTGGTAGCCCTCCCCGATGCTGCGGCGAAAGCCGGGAGCGGCCCGGACAGCTATGCCCTGGTGGGGGAGAAATTAGCCGAAATGATGCAGCTCCCCGCCCCTTTGAGGCAGGCCATCCGGCATCAGAGAGAGAATTTTGACGGCTCGGGCTACCCCGACCGG
>CAZFEA010000319.1:0-4300 GCA_964518085.1 uncultured Dehalococcoidia bacterium | reverse complement strand
GAGGCCCGCCTGGCAATCATCACCGCTTCGGCGTCGTCCGGGGCGCTGAGGATCGATCCCGGCGCCAGGCAATTGACAGTGATGTTGAATTCGCCCAGTTCCCTGGCAACGCACCGGGTGAAGCCAATATTGGCCGCCTTACTGGTGACATAGTGGGACCTCATGGGGGAACCATCGATGACCGTGGAGGAGGCGACGTTGATGATCTTGCCGCCGCCCTGGGCCTTCATCAATGGTACCACGGCCTTCGTACAGAGAAAGGTGCCCCGGGTATTGACCGCCATCACCCTGTCCCATTCCTTGACATCGAGCTGGTCGACCGGCACCCTGGAGATCTTGATAGCAAACACAATGGCGGCATTGTTGATCAGGACATCTATCCGGGAAAAATGGTCTACCGCCGTTGTTGCCATGGCAAGGGTGCTGGCCTCATCGCTGACGTCGGTGTGGCTGGCCAGGGCGATGCCGCCTCGCCGCCCGATTTCAGCCGCCACGCGCCATGCGGCATCCTTGTCTATGTCGGCCACCGCAACGCGGGCGCCCTCCGCGGCCAGCGCCCGGCAATATTCCTCACCCAGCCCGTGCCCCCCGCCGGTTACGATGATTACCTTTCCTTCAAGTCTGTTACCAAGCATATTCTTTCCTTGTCACCGAGAAAGACCTATTTTATCACTTTTGTCATACCGGCAACGAGTATGCCGCCGGGGAAGTCCCGCTGCCCCGGGATGAACTCCTCCCCGGCCATTTCCCGTTTGCCCTCAAGCTGGAGGCGCTCCAGCACCAGGATGCCCTTTCCGGTTATCACTCCCGGCGCCACCTGGCCTTTCCGGCTTAGGGGTACCACCTGCCCGGGTACCCCTTCCATCGCCGCCTCGCCCGTGGTCGCTTTCACGATTTTCAGCCGTTTGCCTTTCCAGAAGGTAAAACAGCCAGGCCAGGGATGAAAGGCTCGTACTCGCCTTTCGATTTCTTCGGCCGGCCGCGTCCAGTCGATGTCCCCGTCTTCTTTTCGCAGCGTGCGTGAAAAGGTGGCCCGGGAATCGTCCTGCGACGCCGGTTTTATTTCGCCGCCAACCCACCGCGGGATAACCTTAAGCAGCAACCCGGCGCCGCTTTTGGCCAGCCTCGCCGTGAGGCTCCCGGAATCATCATCTGGCAATATCATTTCTTCTTGCTGCGCCACTATCGGCCCGGTGTCTGTGCCCTCGTCCATGAGCATGATGGTCACCCCTGTTCTCCGGTCGCCGGCCAGTATCGCCGCGCTTACCGGCGATGGGCCCCGGTGCCTCGGCAACAGGGATGGATGGATGTTGAGGCAACCATAACGCGGCAACTGAAGGACCGTCCGGGGAAGGATCAGGCCATAGGCGGCCACTACTATCAGGTCAGGGACCAAAGTACCAATAGTCTCGATCTCGGCCGGAGTCCTGAGGCTGGCGGGCTGATAAATGCTAAGTTTTCGGGCCAGAGCCACTTCTTTTACCGCAGAAATAGATAGCTGTTGTCCCCTGCCACCGGGTTTGTCCGGCCCGGTGTAGACAGCCACTACCTGATAACCGCCGTCGAGCAGCCCTTCGAGAGCCGGGACGGCGAAGTGTGGAGTCCCCATGAAAACGATGCGCAAGCTTGATTCTCGCAAGACAGTCTTAACCGGATTTTAACACTGCTTTGTTTGTTTAACAATCAGATAGGTTGCAGCCTTAAGTAATGCAAAAACGTGAGAACCAGAGACTTTTGAGCCTTAAGTCAGGGCGGTTTCGCCATATTGGCAGGCCCCTATCCCCGATAATGCGTTTGATTGGCATCATGACCGGATGGTAACTTGCTGCGGTTGTTTTTCGGGAAGACGGCGGCGCCCGGCCGCCGTCACATCCTGCAATATTATTTCTATCTAGAGGTGTGCGCATATGACACCACAAGAAGCCTGGGACGCAGTGCTGGGCGAGCTCCAAATGCAGCTCCACAGGGAAAACTTCAAGAAGTGGCTTCAACCTACCAGGGCCATTTCGCTAAATGATGATACGTTTCTCATAGCTGTGCCCAATACCTTTTACGCCGCATGGCTCGACCAGAAGTGGCGTTACCAGATCAAGAAGACCGTGGCCTCGGTCCTGGGGCGCGAGCTGGACATCAAGTTCCAGATCGGCCAGCAACAGCCTGGACCGGCAGAAAGCCAGATGACCGCAGCCCGGCTGGACTGCCCGCAGACTGCGGTCACGCTGCCGGCTGCGGTATCAAACCTGGTTTCCCGGTACACCTTTGGTAATTTCGTCGTTTCGAATAACAACATACTGGCGCATTCCGCGGCCCTGGACGTTGCCCAAAATCCCGGCCAGACCAACAACCCGCTGTTCATCTACGGCGGATGCGGGCTTGGCAAGACCCATCTCCTCCAGGCCATCGGCCACACCGGCGTGGCCGCCGGATTGAGTGTCCTCTACTCCAGCGCCGAACAATTCACCAATGACTACGTGGCTTCGCTCCGGTGCCACACCGTGGACGACTTCAGAAGCAAATACCAGAGCCCGGACATACTGCTTGTGGACGATATCCCGTTTCTTTGCGGCAAAGAGCGGACGCAGGAAACCTTTTTCCATACCTTCAATGAGCGCCACAATGCCAGCAGGCAAATAGTGATCTGCAGCGACAGGCCACCGAAATCACTGACGTCTCTGGAAGACCGGCTCATTTCGCGGTTCGAGTGGGGCATTGTGGTGGGGATAGCGCCACCCGACGTTCAGGGTAGGCTGGATATTCTGAAGTCCAAATCGGCCAACCTGCCCATTGCCGTCCCGGATGACGCCCTGAAAGCGCTGGCCAGGATACCCTTTCGCAATATCCGCGAGCTGGAAGGGAGCCTGAACAAGGTCACCGCCATGGCCAAACTGTCCCACCAGGCTCCCACGGGCGAACTGGTAGACAACATATTTCGCGATATCCGGCCGGCGCAAAAGACAGAGGCCCGGTCTCCGGAGAAGATCGTAGAACAGGTGGCCAGGTATTACGACGTCACACCTCAATCTATCCTCTCTAAGAAGGGCGGCCGCTCGGCCAACACCATACGGCATGTGACACTGTACCTGCTGCGCGAGGAATGCCAGATGTCCCTGTCGGACATCAGCAACTACCTGGGCTACAAGGACCATACCTCTGTTTCATATGGTCTCAATAAGATCACCAGCGGCCTCAGCAGGGACCAACGGCTCAAGGAAACGGTGGATAAGATCACCGAAGACCTGCATACCGCACAGTCTTAGAGATTTAGACTACGTAGTCGCGAGCTGCTGGCCCGCTCTTGCATTGCCGGTGATACGATAAGCTCATCAGGCCAATGGATTGGGACAAAATGGAAGTTGGGACTTGGCCATTCTATTGTGGTCAAGTTGAGAGCGGGCCATCGGCCCGCGGCTACGGTCCCTACGCAGTTTCACCCCTTTTTCCCCTTTTTCAGCTATAATATGAGTATTACAAAACTATAAAATGCCCTTCTTAATGAACAAATATTTTATAAATATTTAATATCCTCATGCTTGTTGACGAGATAAATGTGAAATTCAAAGCTGGTGATGGTGGTAGCGGTGTGGTAAGTTTCCGGAAAGAGAAGTACATTCCCTATGGTGGGCCTGATGGGGGAAATGGGGGAAATGGGGGAAACATCATCGTGGTGGCCGATGCCAGGCTGGAAAGTCTGTCCGACCTGGTCAAAATAGGCCTGCTAAGAGCGGAAAACGGCCAGACCGGGGGCGGAGGTAAGAAGCACGGCCGTGATGGAAAAGACCTGCTGGTCCGTGTTCCCCTGGGCACCTTTGTCCGGAAAAATGCCGGTCCTGAAACGGAGCTTGACTTCGACAGCATGCAACTGCTTATCGGCCGGGGGGGTCGGGGTGGCATGGGCAATGCGGCCTTCGCCTCGGCGGTGAATCGTACCCCTCGCGTTGCCCAAAAAGGCGAAGCGGGGGAAGAAGGGGATCTGGAACTGCAACTGAGCTTACCCTGTGACCTGGGCATTGTCGGCATGCCCAATTCGGGAAAGTCTACCCTGCTCAACCGCCTCACCGGAGTCCAGGTCAAGATAGCGGAGTACCCGTTTACCACTCGGGAGGTGGTCCGCGGCGCCCTGGAACGGGCCAGAAGGGTGTACATGGTGACAGAAATGCCGGGCATAATCGAAGGCTCTCATGCCGGCAAAGGTCTGGGCATGAGATTCTTGAGGCACCTGCGAAGGGCAAGAGTACTGGTCCACCTGGTGGACGGCGGCTCGACTGACGGCAGCCTGGATATTATTGCGCGCTATCAGGCA
>CAZFEA010000318.1:844-4314 GCA_964518085.1 uncultured Dehalococcoidia bacterium | reverse complement strand
GGGTCAGGGTGAGGGTGTCCCCCTCACCTTAATCCTCTCCCTCGACGGGAGAGGAGACAGTGAGCCGCGCCGCTACGGGCATGACATTATGGTGTGGCTGTGTTAATATCACTCCCTGGCTGACTCCTGACTCCCGATCCCTATCTCCCAACTACTGCATAGGAGCAAGACCGTGGCAACCGTACAACTTATAGCCGCCATATTGTTTCTCGTGACGGTGGGTCTGATCATCTGGGGCAAGCTGGACAGGACGCTTGTCGGGCTGGCCGGCGCGGGGCTGATGGTGCTGACCGGCGTGATGACGGAGAGGGAGGCCTTTGGATTCGTTGACTGGAACGTCATCGGCATTCTCTTTGCGGTGTGGATCATCGCTTCCTATTTTGGCAAGACGGGCATCCCCGAATACCTGGCCGTCCTCATGCTCCGGGCTTCCAAAAGGAACGTAGGCATCTTCGTCACCCTCATGGGTGTCCTGGCCGGTTTTATTTCCATGTTTGTGGACAACGTGGTAGTCATCCTGATGATGGCGCCGGTAGCCCTGCACGTGACCAAGCGACTCAAGCTTCCCTCTTTTCCCTTTCTCATATTCATCGGACTCGGCGCCAATTTCATGGGGTCGGCCCTGCTGCTTGGCGACCTTCCTCCCCAGATGCTGCATTCGGTCTCCGGCGCCGAGTTTCCCGAGTTCATCTGGCAAATGGGCCGGCCATCTTCTTTTCCTATCCTTACGGTGACGTTTCTCATCAGCGCCCTGATCATGTACCGGTTCAAATTCAAGAAAATTCTGGGAGGTGGCGCCATCAGCCGGGAAACAATGCAGGATTTCGCCGAATCCGAGGCCAGGGTCCACATCAAGAACAAGGGGTTTGCCTTCGCCGTGGTCATGTTCTTCCTGGGCACCATTATGGCCATGGCGCTTCGCCAGTTGACCGGACTGCTTTTGGGGTTCATAGCCATAACCGGAATGATGGCCATGGTGCTGGTTATGGAAATATTCCGCAAGAAATTCGGCAGCCCCAGCTTTGAGGAGATACTCCGGGACCTCGATTGGAGAGCGCTATTGTTCTATGTGGTGTTGTTTGTGCTGGTCGGAGGCGTAGACCACGTGGGCCTGATAAAGTCGCTGGCCGACGCCATGGCCCCCTTATTCCGGCAGAACCTGGTTATCGGATCGTCGATTCTTTACTGGGTGACCGCGGCCATTGTGGCCATCGTGGAACACGACGCTTACATCCTGGTGTTCCTGCTCCTGATAAAGGACCTGGCGACCAGCGCCGGCATCAATCCATGGCCGCTGTGGTGGTTGCTGTTGTGGGCGGGGACCCTGGGCAGCAACCTGACCGTGGCCGGCGCTCCGGCGCTTTTTGTGGCTTTGAATGTCTGTGAAAAAGAAGATAACTGCAAGATCGGCGTCGGTGAATTCTTCAGTTATACCGTTCCCTTTGTGGCCGTCACCCTGGTGATCACTTTTGTTTTTGCTTTGATCTTATGGGTGATTCCGTTTGCCTAGCGCACCGGCGGCGCTCCGGCACCGCGCGGGCGAGCCGCACCGCCCATCACTACCACCCCACCCTGGCGTCGCCCCTACACGTGGCTAAACGCGGTCCTCCTCTTCTTCCTCTCCCTCCTCGGCGGCGGTTTCCGCCCGCGACAGTTGAGGCAGAAGGACGCCGGCTGAAGCCTTCCTGGCCCTGGGCAAGGGCAGCTTCTGGATAGAACGACGCAACCTGGCGGCTTCGGCGAGGTCCGTCTCCGAGGAAACGGTGATCAGCAGCCCTCGCGCCTGTACCTGTAGAAGCGCCGACAGGTCATTTTCGGAGGGAATGAATGACAGCCGCACCAGCAACGGCTTGCCGGTCAGCAAGGGATACCGCCTCAGCTTGATAAGGGATTCCAGGGTCAAAGCAGTCTCGTCGGCCACTTCCTCGGCCAAGATGGCATCGACGGGCAGCGTACCCAGGGCACGCAGGTCGGTATCAGTCCACGAAGAATCAGCCCTGACTATCTTGCCCGGCCCATCGGTCATCAAGAAGGCTGTAGTCGCCTCTCCGCTATCGAAAGTGACGAAGTCAGCTTCGATTTCTTTCAGTTGGGAAATGGTTTTCTCACTGAGGCTTTTCACCGCGATGCCCAGGGGCAATTGTTCCGGAATAAAGGCTCTCAGTTTGCGCATACCTTCCAGTTCCTTGGAAAGATTGTCCACGCTGGCCATGGCCGCGTCCAGCGACTCTCCGACCTCGCAGACGAGCGCTGGGGGTGGGTGGAACTCAAGGACCAGCAACAAAGGAGCCTGCCGGGGAAGCATGGCCGACTTAAATCCCATGGGCGGCGCTCCGCCTTCGGAGGCCTGCTTCAGCTTGTCAACGAGCTTACTCATGGCTGTTATCCTTTCGTGTCAGTCGTTATGAAAATGTCGCCGTCTCCCCCTTTGAAAAAGGGCAAATCCCCCTGTATCCCCCTTTTGCGAAAGGGGGAGGTGGACTGGGCCTCCTCGTGATGATAGGCCATTTTCATCCTTGATGGTGCGCCTCAGGCGCATGGCCGATTGTTTGGAAGGGTCTCCATCCATTCCTGGATTGCCGCGGAAAACGCCGGAAACACCTCAAATGCCTGCGCCAGCCCGCGCCCCAGTTCGGCTATATCGACCCGTGCATACTCGTGGACGAGAATATTGCG
This sequence comes from uncultured Dehalococcoidia bacterium, assembly GCA_964518085.1. Classification (GTDB taxonomy): domain Bacteria; phylum Chloroflexota; class Dehalococcoidia; order JACQUA01; family JACQUA01; genus JACQUA01. The sequence continues at coordinate 1,638 of CAZFEA010000318.1, read as the reverse complement.
AAAACCTCCCAGCCCCCTCATTCGTTCGTATAGTTCAACCGGGACGACATTGTTTACGCGCAAGAGCAACAGGGATTCCTCATAGCTTTCGGGATAAATAGCGAAGTGACCGCCGAGTATGTGGTCCGCTATTTCGAATACCTGGCGGGCTGCGGCAATGAGCCCGCCTTCCACGGCCCAGCGTAAGCTCAAAGAAGCCTCGATCTCGGCGCTGCTTTTTTCCCTGTAGAGCGTCAGCTCCTGCAGGATGGTATCAAGTTGCTTGAGCTTTTCGACGATTACCTGTTTCTTGACAACCAACCGGCGGTCCTTTCCCGCAAGGTTTCGGCTTGCCTCGCTCTCAGGTGGGCAGTGTCGCGCACCCGGGTTTCTAGGGGGTCCTGGTTCGGGGTGGCGGCTGGTTCAATACCAGCAAGTACGATCCCAGTTCCCTGATGGCCTTGGCGAACTCGTCGAAATTGACCGGTTTGCGGATGTAGCTGTTGGCCCCCAGGTTATAGCTGTTTACCAGGTCACGTTCTTCGGCTGAAGAAGTGAGAATGACCACCGGAAGAAGCCTGGTGGCTTCGTTTGACCGTACCTGTTTCAAGACCTCCAGGCCGTCTATCTTCGGTAGTTTCAAATCGAGAAGGACAACGACGGGAAGCGGGGAAGGTGGGGCCTGTCCGTCGCCCAGGAGATATTTCAGCGCCTGGACACCATCCTCGGCAACCACCAGTTCGTTGGCGACACCCGACTTGCTCAGCGCCCGCCTGGTTAGAGCCACGTCCCCGGGATTGTCTTCCACAAGAAGA
>CAZFEA010000318.1:0-834 GCA_964518085.1 uncultured Dehalococcoidia bacterium | reverse complement strand
GAAGAATTGTCTTATTGTCCACGGATATTCCCCTGGCAGGATATTGAAATCACTGAAGGCGCTTAGGTTTGTCGAATCTTTGAAGCCCGATTTCTCGGTGCAACACCCATATTGGCAGCGGTGAAGGTTATCTGAGCGAATAGCTTATCCATGTGTCCGACAATCGAGTCGTAGACTTTCGATCCTCCGATTTTCTCCGCGAGCGCCATGACAATGTACTGATTCAAACTTGTGCCGTCTCGTTCGGCGGCCAATGTAGCCTGCCTGTGCAAACTCCTGGGCAGCCTGAGAGCTACTTTGCCTGCGTATTCGAAGGTGGATAGCGGCTGCGGGATATCTTGTCCAGAATCTACGGCAGCCTCAATCCAACTTACGGCCACTTTCTCCAGTGCGTCGTAGGCTTCCTCAGGACTATTCCCCTCGGCTATGCACCCCGGGAACTCCATTATTTGCGCAGTGTAAGTTCCAGTCTCTTTATCGGGAATCAACATTCTCAAATAGGGTTCTTTGAGCAATTCTTCGGGGTTAGTTTTGTTTTTCAACTCCAGTTCCTCACTCTTGATTCCTCCCCGACCACGCAGGGTTGCCATCTCGTTCCGAAGCTTATTTAACTTCCTGCGATTCATGCTATCACCAGTGATATGATCTGTCAATAGGGATGCGGATCCTGGATAAGGGGAACTGAAAAGAAATGCCGGCAAGCTTTTGGAATACACAGATAGCCAGCGGTGGGATTCGAACCTACGACCGGCGGTTTACGAAACCGCTGCTCTGCCCCTGAGCTACGCTGGCAAGTTCACTCTGCCCAGTCTCCTTCGTATTCCCCGGCGCCCG
>CAZFEA010000317.1:0-4316 GCA_964518085.1 uncultured Dehalococcoidia bacterium | reverse complement strand
TGTTTAGTGTTTCGGATTTAGAGTTTCGGATTTGACCAAGGGGTCCTTGTCGTCAAGGGCGAGGGCCTGCGCCGGTCGGTCTTCTTGCAGGGTCTCGACCAGTTGCCGCAGGAACAGGCCCGAGTCGGAAACGATGCCCACGGTCTGAAAACTGCCGCGGTCCATCAGCTTGATCACCGAAGCCGGGTTGATATCCACCATCACCATCCGGGTTTCCGCCGGAAGCATGTTGCCCACAGCCACGGCATGCAGCGTCGAGGCCACCACCAGGGCCAGGTCAGCGCCCCTCAGATGTTGCCTCATGGCGTCGGCGGCCTGAACTACATCGGTAATAACTTCGGGCAGCGGCCCATCGTCGCGAATAGAACCGGCCAGGACAAACGGGATTCCCCTGGTGATGCAGGTGTGCATGATCCCCTGCGTCAGCAGCCCGCTTTCCACGGCCGCTTTGATGCCGCCAACCCGCCGTATGGTGTTAATCGCCCGGAGATGGTTCCGGTGCCCGCCCTGTACTACCGTACCGTCCTTCAATCTGACGCCCAGGGAGGTGCCGAAAAAGGCATTTTCAATGTCGTGCGCCGCCAGGCCGTTGCCGGCGAACAGGACACTGATGTAGCCCTGGCAAAGCAGGTAGCACAAAGGACCGGCGGCCCCGGTATGGATCACTGCCGGACCTCCGACGAACAATGTTTTCTTGTTTTGTTCCCGGCACTTCGCCAATTCCCGGGCAACCTCGCGGACCAGGGCCAGCTTTGGCTTCTCCGGTGAAATGTCGCTGCTCATGAACTCGAAGATCTGGCCCCGGGCCTGGCGTTCCAGAGGTATGACCCGCACCCCCCGGTGGCCCACCACCACCATGTCCCCTTTGCGGATGCGGTGCATTGGGGTGCAGGTTGCCGTCCTGGCGGCAACAGCTACCACGATGCCGCGGTCCATCTCGTGGTCCTGCACCTCAAGCCATTCCCCGTGAAAACGAATTTGAGTGCGGAGATTGGTGGTGGAGTAGAACCCCTCGGGGAAAGCGCCATCCATGTCCGCCACATGGAGCTCGGCATCAAACTTCTGGACCGCTTCGGCGCCGTGCACCTTGAGCGCCAGCAGCAGCTCATCCATAGCCTCCTTGTTCTCCGCCCGGAGACGGATACGGGCGTGGCTGGGGTCGGAACGGCGGCAGCCGATGTCGATCTGCTCGATGTCGAACTCGGCGCCCAGGGCCAGCACCTGGTCCAGCACCTTGGGAAGCAACAAAGAGTCGATTATGTGGCCTTTAAGCTCAACGGTCTCTTCTACCACACGTCTAATTTATCACGCCGCCGGTGTACAAATCCGCAAATGGGAGGGGAAAAATATCTAATAATTGTCAAATTTTCCCCGAATGTTTTACGAAATTGTAACGAATTCCTGCCGTTTTCACGCTTCAAAAGTTGAATTAATACGTTTCAAATAGCATAATTGGTACCGGCTGCCGTGCCCGTACCAAGGCAGGCCGAAGCAAAACAGAAATGGAACAGAATAGACAATTGAGACCGACGGGGGTTGAAGTCATTGGTAGTGTACCGTGGTCTACTCATTTCTGCCAGTTCTATTCCACCAAAGGGGACATCCTTGATATCCTGGTCCCTTACTTCAAAGCTGGACTGGAAGGCAATGAAGCCGGCATGTGGGTTACTTCTCCCCCCCTTACCATCGCCGAGGCGCAACAGGCCCTGGCTGTCGCCGTGCCTGACCTGGACTCGCGCCTGGCTGCCGGCCAGATGGAGTTTATCCCCTATACCGATTGGTACCTTCAGGAAGGGTCTTTTGACCTGGACAGGGTGCTCAACGGGTGGGTGGCCAGGCTGACCCTGGCGCAGGGGCGGGGCTACCAGGGTTTGAGGATTACCGGTAACACTGCCTGGCTGGAGCTAAAGGACTGGAACAGCTTTGCCGACTATGAGGCGGCTATCACCAGGGTGATCGGCAAGCACAAATTGCTGGCCCTCTGCACCTACTCGCTGGAATCCTGCACCGCCACCGATGTTATGGATGTGATCCGTAACCACGAGTTTGCCCTGGTACGTAAAGAAGGCCGCTGGGAGATGATCGAAAACTCGGCGTCCAGGGTCGCCAGGCAGGCATTAGAGGAGAGCGAAAGAAACCTGGCCCGCTCGAACGCCGAGCTGGAGCAGTTCGCTTACGTTGCCTCCCATGACCTCCAGGAGCCTTTGAGAATGGTATCGAGCTATGTGCAGTTGCTGCGAGACAGGTATAAGGGTAAGCTGGACCAGGAAGCCGAGGAATTCATTGATTTTGCTTACGACGGCGCTATCCGGATGCAGCAGTTGATAAGCGACCTGCTCAGCTATTCCCGTGTCGGGACACGCGGAAAGCAGTTCGATACGGTGAGTCTGGAAACGGCCCTGGCCCACGCCCTGGCCAACCTGAGCCTGGCCATCAGCGATAAGGGCGCCGAAGTGACCCATGGTCCCCTGCCCCTGGTGTCGGGCGACGTCCGGCAACTGACTCAACTGTGGCAGAACCTGGTGGAAAATGGCATCAAGTTCCAGGGCCACGGGCCGCCAAAAGTGCACATCAGCGCTGAATGCCTGGGGAACCAGTATGTGTGTTCTGTTGGTGACAACGGCATAGGTATCGAGCCGCAATATGCGGAAAAGATATTCCTGATATTCCACCGATTGCACAGCCGGGCCGAATATCCCGGTACGGGAATCGGTCTGGCCATATGCAAGAGAATTGTCGAGCGACATGGTGGTAGAATTTGGGTAGAGTCTGCGCCGGGAGAAGGGTCGACATTCCGGTTTACCCTTCCGGCGCCGGCAACGCCCAGTCGAGCGAGGACTTTTGGCCAACCATAGTGAAGCTTCCTCAAAAATGAAACTTTTGCTCATCGAGGATAACCCAGGGGATGTACGGCTGGTGAAGGAACTTCTTTACGACACCACCGACATCAAGATCGAGCATGCCTGGAACCTGACCAGCGGGAAGAAATTCCTGGACAGTCACCAGGTCGATGTCGTTTTGCTTGATCTGGGGCTTCCCGAGAGCCGGGGCCTGGAGACCCTCAGGCTCTTGCAGGAACGCATCAACCACCTGCCCGTAGTGGTGATGACCTCGGTTGACGATGAAGCCCAGGCAATTCACGGGGTGCAGCAGGGGGCCCAGGACTACCTGGTGAAGGGCCAGGTGGATGGCAAACTGTTGCGGCGCTCGCTTATTTATGCCATCGAACGTAAGAGGCTCCAGGAGGCCCTTCACCGCAGCCAGGAGGCGCAGCGGGCGAGTGAGGAGAAATACCGGTGGATATTCGACACCGCCAACGAAGGTATCTGCGTGTCTGATGCCGAAGGCAAGATCATGCTCGTCAACCGGCGGATGGCGGAAATGGTGGGCTATGCGATCAAGGAAATGATAGGCCGTTCTATCTCTGATTTTGTTCGCCCCGAGGCTGCCGCCGGACCGGGCAAGCAACTCCACAAACCCGGCCGGGGCGCTGCCGAGCAATACGAGCTTGCGGTGCGCCGTAAAGATGGCTCGACATTCTGGGCGATCGTCAACGCATCACCGATGAATGACGCCGGAAACCGGTACATCGGCCAGCTGAGCATGTTCACCGATATCACCGAACGAAAAAAGATCGATGTCCTGAAAGACGATTTCATCGGGATGGTATCTCATGAACTCAAAACGCCGCTGACGGTGGTCATAGGGTCACTCCATACGTCACAGATTAGAGGCATAGCGGCGGATGAAAAACGGCAGCTCCTGGATGAAGCCCTTGCCAGCGCCGATAACCTGGCTGACATCCTGGACAACTTGCTGGAGCTTTCACGGTTCCAGGCCAACCGGGTGGAGCTACAGAAAGAGAAAACGGATATCGGGCAGGTAGCGACCAGTACGGTGAACCGGCTCCGGGGACGGTCCGGGATTCACCGGCTCACCCTGGATATCCCTTCCAACCTGCCCCAGGCGCATGTCGACCAGATCCGGGTGGCGCGCCTGCTGCACAATCTGGTAGACAATGCCATCAAATATTCCCCCGGCGGCGGCGAAGTGAAGATCTTTGCCAGGCATGAGAACTCCCGGCTGGTAGTGGGGGTCAAGGACCAGGGAAGCGGCATCTCCATCGAAGACCAGGCAAAGCTGTTCGACCGTTTTCAGAGGCTGGACAAGACCGGCACGGGTACCCCCGGGGTGGGGCTTGGGTTGCATGTTTGCCGGTTGCTGGTGGAAGCCCATGGCGGCCGTATATGGGTGGAATCACAGGCCGGCGGCGGCGCTACCTTCCGGTTCACTCTGCCTGTGGCGTAGCGGCACGC
>CAZFEA010000316.1:0-4327 GCA_964518085.1 uncultured Dehalococcoidia bacterium | reverse complement strand
GATGGTGGGCGGAAACTCCTTGATGTAATGGAAGGGCTTACATGCCAGGATGATGGCCAGGCCGTGGGTGTAGTCCTGGACCTCCCGCTTCTGGGGCGACAGGAACGGGTCGGTCTGGCTGCCCCACTGCCCCCGCAGGACATCTATCGAAACCTCGGGATCGGTCCTGGCGCCGATGGCCCACAGGACCTCCTTGATGTTGGAGGGGTCTATGTCTTCATCCACGATCACGACCCATTTTAGCATATAGGCCCCGACATGGCTCCCGGCGACCATCATAGCCGCCTGCTTGGCATGGCCGGAATATTTCTGCTCCAGGGAGACCACTACCATGTTGTGCCGCCCGGCTTCTTTCACCACGAACACCCCTTTTACCCCGGGCACCTGGCGGTCCAGCTCGTCCCATATTTTGGCCGACTGGACCAGGGTGGTGCAGATGGAGTTTTCGGCGAAGAGCAGGGGCGGGGCGCCCAGGATGATAGGGTCGTCACGGTGCATGATGCTCTTGACCCTGACGATGGGCGCTTTGCCTCCCCGGCGGCCCGTGCCGTAGTGCCCGGGCCACTCGCCAAAGGGACCTTCCGGGAGCAGGTTGGCCGGCTCAGGGGGCATGAAATCGCCTTCAATCACTATCTCGGCGCCGGCCGGAATGGGGAGTCCGGTCACCACCCCTCTGGTCACCTCCACCGGCCGGCCCCGGAGCCAGCCGGTCCAGTCGTACTCGGATACACCCTGGCCGACCATATGGCTGGCGGCAGCCCACAGCTCCGGGTTGTGCCCGCAGCTAATGGCTACCGGGCAGGGCTGGCCTTTGGACCAGTATTTCTGGGCTATCAACTCACCGTGCCTGCCCGGCGACATGTGGATGGTGACCGTAGACTTGTCGTGGACCTGCACGCGATAGGTGCCGAAGTTGACCCAGCCGGTATCCGGGTCCCGGTTGATCACCATGTCACCGGTGCCGATGTACCGGCCGCCATCCAGTTCATGCCATTTGGGCACCGGGAATTCGTAGAGGTCCACCTCATCCCCGAGGTGCACGTTCTGCATGACCGGCCCGCTGCTCACTTCCACCGGCGGGATGGGTTTTATCCCCTGCTTCATTCTTTCGCGCCAGGCCTGTACCAGGGCCACGTCGTTGATGTTGCCCAGATTCGGAAAACCCAGTATCCAGGCGATGCGCTTGGGCCAGGCGAACAGGTTGTCGGCGACACGGTAGCCGGGGGGATAGCCCGGGATGTTGTCGAACAGCAACATCGAGGGATTCGGGCCGGTGGCTTCGATTTCGGTAAGCACGCCGAGCTCGAGGTCCCAGTTGGCGCCGTCGATGCGCTTGAGCTCTCCTTCATGCTCGCATTTTTCGATGAAGTCTCTCAGGTCGGCAAACATCCCGTAACTCCTTGTTTGGAAAATTTACTTAAGATTACAGAGATTACTGAAGATTATAGAGATTACCGTTAATTGTCATGCCATTAATCTTCGGACTTCGCAGCTTTTGTTCCCGAAATTGATTAATAACCCCACCTGATGGCCCGAAACTTTGAGATAGGATAGGACCTGTAATTCAAATACAAGGGGGATGACTTTTCATAATCTCGATAATCTTCTTCTAATCTCTGTAATCTATTCTAATCTCCGTAATCTATTGTTCTTTGCCGGTCTACGGGTTAGTGCCTGCAACGAATGGGGCCAGTAATCGCCTACTGAAGCCCCCATTTCTCTTTTACCTGCTTGAGGAGCGCCGGGCTGGTCCGGATGGTGGGCGGAAACTCCTTGATGTAATGGAAGGGCTTACATGCCAGGATGATGGCCAGGCCGTGGGTATAGTCCTGTATGGCCCGTTTCTGAGGCGAGACGAAGGGGTCGGTCTGGCTTCCCCACTGATGCCGGGCGATGTCGATGGACACCTCCGGGTCGGTCCTGGCGCCCATGGCCCACAGCACCTCTTTGATGTTGGCGGGGTCGATATCTTCGTCGACGATGACCACGTACTTCAGCATGTAGGCGCCGATCCGGGCGCCGGCGACGATGAGCGCGGCCTGCTTGGCATGGCCGGTGTATTTTTGCTCCAGGGAAACCACCGCCATGTTATGGCGGCCGGCTTCCTGGATCATGGCTACCCCCTTCACGCCGGGAATCTGCCGGTCAAGCTCGTCCCAGATGCCCGCGGCGCGGGCGATGTGGGTGCAGACCGCGTTCTCCACGAATAGCAAGGGCGGGGCGCCGAGAATGATGGGGTCGTTGCGGTGCATGATGCTCTTGATCCTGACGATGGGCGCCTTGCCTCCCCGGCGGCCCGTGCCGTAATGGCCGGGCCATTCCCCGAAGGGCCCCTCGGGGAGCAGGTTGGCCTCTTCCGGCGGCATGAAGTCACCTTCGAGGACGATCTCCGCCGTGGCCGGCACCGGCAGTCCGGTGGTAACCCCTTTGACCACCTGCACCGGCGCGCCGCGCAGCCATCCCGCCCAGCCGTACTCGGCTACTCCGTGGTGGATGGCGTTGGACGAGGCCGACCACAGGGAAGGCTCCTCGCCGCAGCATATGGCCACCGGGCAGGGCTGCCCCCTGGCCCAGAACTTCTGGGCGATCAGCTCGCAGTGCCGGCCGGGGGACATATGGATGGTGGCGGTGGATTTGTCATGGACCTGGACGCGGTAGGTGCCGGCGTTGACCCATCCCGTGTCCGGGTCCTGGTTTATGATCATGTCGCCGGTGCCGATGTAGCGGCCTCCATCCAGCTCGTGCCACTTCGGCACCGGGAATTTGAGCAGGTCTACCTGGTCGCCCCGGACGACATTCTCGCATACCGGACCCTCTTTGACGTCTTCGGGAGGCACCGGTTTCACCCCGGACCTGACCCTTTCCCTCCAGAAGCGGACCAGGTCGGTCTCACTGAAGTGGGTGGAACGGGGCATGCCCACGATCCAGCCCATTCTTTCGGTGTTGGTGAACAAATTGGCCACCACCCGGTAGCCGGCGGGATAGCCCTTGATTTTGTCGAAAAGCAGCATCGGCGCCCGGGGGGCCTGGGCTTCAATTTCAGTGAGGACGCCAAGCTCCAGGTCCCAGTCGGCCCCGTCAATGCGTTTTAGCTGTTTCTCTTCATCGCATCTGGCGATAAATTCCCTGAGATCGGCAAAGATCACTTGTTCCCTCCTTCACTAGACAGTAGCGGCACGCTGCTGCGTGCCAACTGTAGGGGCGAACCAGAGAGACGCGCCTCTGGCGGGTCTCGGCGGCTCGCCCGCCTTTGGAACACAACGAACTCAAAGAACTCCTCTATCTCCGGCCAGGACGCGCCTGGTGACCCGGCGCTCGGATAACTGCCGGCTGATCTGGTTGACATCGCCGTAGAGTATTGCGCCGGCCTGGCAGTGGTGCACGCATGCCGGCTTCTGCCCTTTTTCGATGCGCTGGGGGCACAGGTTACATTTTTCGACGACGTTCTGGCTCTCGGCAAAACGTATCACGCCGAGGGGACAGGCCGAAATACACAGGAGGCAGCCGTTGCACAGAGCAGCGTCGATGGCCACCGCCCCGTTGTCGCGCTTTTCAATGGCTTTGGTGGGACAGGCCTCGGCGCAGGGCGGCTTCGAACAATGAACGCAGGTTACCGGAACATAGTCCACGGCCAGCCTGTCGCCCACCTGGCGCGGGCCGACGGTGGTCACCCTGATCCAGTCGCTACCCGGCGGCAGGTGGTTTTCCTGCTGGCAGGCAACCACGCAGGCCTTGCAGTCGAAACAGACGCTGTAGTCAATTATCAAGCCTGATCTGGGCATATGAGGCCTCCTGGTCTTTGTCTCTTATGAATCGTACATGCTCACGAACGAGCACCATTATCCAATGAAAACAATGTCTCACAGGCAGGGCCGCCTGTGATACCGTTATTTTCCGAGCAATATCTAAACGTGCGAGGGCGAGCCACCGGCTCGCGACTACGAGGCATCCTCCGCCCTGTAAATCCTGCACAGCAGACCCCTGGCCGGGGTTGACCCCAGCCCGCGGTCGTACGGGGGGCCGCTTTCCACCAGCAGGTTAATGTTCGAGTCAAAGATGCCGTGCTCGGGGTCTTTTTTCTCCGGGAACCACCAGCCGTGCTCCGCCAGGACCACCCTGGGGTCGACCCCCAGGGTTACCTTCGCCCGCTGTTTACACCGGCCGCGGTGCGACTCGATGTAGACCCATTCCCCGTCCCTGACGCCATGCTCGGCCGCCGTCCGGGGATGGATCCTGACCACCGGGTCCGGGTGCAATGCCCGCAGCGAGGGGAGCTGGCGGTACTGGGAATGGAAAAACTCCTTGGTCCTTTCGCTGGTGCTGAAAA
>CAZFEA010000315.1:0-4339 GCA_964518085.1 uncultured Dehalococcoidia bacterium | reverse complement strand
CGGCGCCCTTTTCCTTGCCGTAGGCCTGGAGCATCATGAAGTTGAACCACTCGTTCCCGGCGCCGGACAGGGATGGATCGTTGAGCACAACCTTGCCCTTCCAGTTCGGGTTCAGGAGGTCGTCGTATGAAGTGATCTCAGTGTCCTTGACCATCGATGTGTTTACCGCCACATAATAGGAAGCCATCGAAGCCAGCGGCATAACCGTCTTCTCTTTATCCAGGAAGGGGATTCTCCCGGTCCGCCAGTTGGCCGGGTTTTTCACTTCGTCGAGCACAATCAGCGGTTCAATGGAAGCCACTACCTTTCCCGGCTTGATCACCGCCCAGTAGGTGGTGAGCCCGCCGATGGCCACGTCGTACAGGTTCAACCCGGCGCGCCTTTCGCTGATCATTTTCTCGGCCACTTCCGAGCCGCGGCCCTGGAGAAACTCCAGGCTGATGCCGTACTTGTCCTTCATGATTTGCGTCCATACTTGCCGGGTATCACCGATAACGCTTCCGTAGATGACGACTTTGCCTTCCTTGGCAGCTTCCTTGACCAGCTTGTCCCATTCGCTTTGCTGCTCCGGCCTTGGACCGGCGACGGCGCTGGAAGAGGGGGGTTGCGCCGGCGCCACCTGGGCAGCGCCACACGCCGCCAGCACGGTCAGAAGTAAGACCACCACAGTGATCAGTCCGACTGCTTTCATCATGGCTTCTCTCCTTTTTGAAAACCGAAAACTAACCACGAATTAGCACGAATGGATAGAAGAATAGAAGAATAGAAGACAGAAGACAGAAGACAGAATAACCTCCCCTCTGTCCTGTAATCTCTATCTTCTTCTTTCCATCCTCTGCGTTCTTTGCGCCTCTGCGGTTCCCCAGAAAATAGCCGGTACCACAGGCGGCCCTGCCAGTGAAACAATGTTTTCATTCGTGCCTCGCGAGCGCAGCTCATGCACGTCTGCTGGATTGCTCTTTGGAAGTTTCGCGCTCATTCGTGTTCATTCGTGGTTCCCACGTCCTTTCTCCATCTTTTCAACGAGGACCGGGAGGGGATTCTGTCTTCTGTCTTCTGTCTTCTACCCCTTCGTCCGGTTCCTGGCCAGCTTCTCTCCCGTCTTGTAATGTTCGCCTTTCAAAGCCAGATCGGCTTCCTCCATGTCTTCTTCCGTCCAGGCGCCCAGGGAATATCCGAACCATGGCGATTTGGGCTCGCCCAGCGGCGGCAAGCCCAGTTCCGCCCAGAGTTCCCTCGCCCTCACCATGAATTCCTTTTTGGGCAAGGAGACCGGCGGATAGTCCCACTTCCTGGTGGCGTTGATCTGGAGCCCGGCCCCTCCCGAAGGCCTCCTGCCGGTGACGTCGGTAGACAGCGATGGCGCGATCGAGGGGTCGAGTCCCGGAGACCTCTCGGGGCTCACCCTCACATCATGTTCGGGGCGCACCCGGAAGGTTATGGCCCATAGTAGCGCGTCCACATCTTTGGGGTCAATATCTTCGTCCACCACCACGCTGATCTTGGCCTGGGTTGGGCTGAAAGCGGCTGCTCCATTCAGGGCCTTCCAGACCTCTACCTGGGTAGGATGGTCCATGCTCATCACCAGGAACTGGCGCCCGCTGCTTTCACTGTGAAAGCTGACCTCGATCAGGTTGGCCAGGCCCAGGTCATGTTTCAAGAACTTGAAGAAGGCATTCTCCTGGCTCAGCTTGGTCAACAGGCTGCTTTCGCTGGGCGGGAACTGGCTGAGAAAGGCATTCCAGATGGGCTTCTTCCGGTGGGTTATGCAGGTCACGTTGAGAAACAGGTTTATCTTGCGTTTGCCGATGTAGCCGGTGTACTCGCCGAAGGGCGCTTCGCGCTCCAGCCAGTCGCAGGGCATCTCGCCCTCGACCACTATCTCGGCGTTCGCCGGCACTTCCAGGTCGACCGTCTGGCACCTGACCAGCTCCACCGGCGCCCCGGCGATCCCCCCGGCGATGTCATACTCGCTCACGCGCGCTGGAAACTTGGTTACCGCCACCAGCCCGATATTCGGCGTCGGGCCGACGAAGATGGCCACCGGCATTGTCCTGGCGCCCTTTTGTTTCCACTTTTCCCGGTGGGTGCGCAGGTGCTGGGGATAAAGACTGTCGCAGCCGACGCGCAACGGGTGTTTGACCATCCCCCGGTAGTTGCCGACGTTGTATGTCCCGGCATCGGGGTCTCTGGAAACCCAGTTGCCGGCGGAGAAATAGGGCGCGTTGTCGAATCCGGGTGTGGATATCGGAATAGGAAACTCCTCCAACCCTCCGTGCTCCAGCAGGTTGTCGCCCTTGTGTATTTCCTCCTGCACCGGGCCTTTCTCGACCAGCCTCGGCTTGATCGGATTTAGCTGGGCGCGTTCCCACTTCGCCCTGATCTCTTCCGGGGCGCACTGCATCGCCAGGGCGTACACCTCCCTGGAAGGGGCGTGGGCGGCGATGAGCACCGGCGAATCGTATTTCCGCCCCTTTACGTCGACACTTTTTTCAAAGAGGAAGGCCCGGCGGTCTTTTTCCGGCAGCGCCCGGAACTCCCACCGGACCAGGGGCTGCATCTCGGTATCCTTGTTGATTTCCCGCCTGATCCTGAATAGCTTGCGGTTCTTTTCCAGGACTTCAATATATTCCCGGAGGTCCTTATAGTAGGTCATCTCGTCTCCGCTCGGTTTTCGCACACCGCGTGCAGCTTGAATGGCGTAATATTATCATAATGTGCGCCATAGAAGTCAAGGTGACGATTACCGGTTAGCAGTTAGCAATTGGCGGTTGGAATTGGCATCACGCAGCCGTAATAGACAGGCGATTGGCAAGTATGTTTGCGATTTCAATGATTACCGAGATTACAACAGATTACAGGAATTCCAGTTATGGGTCTGTTCTTTCCCCGTCCCTTATCTCTGCAATCTATTTTCTAATCTCAGTAATCGCGGTAGCTAACAGCTAATTGCTAATTGCTAATTGCTAATTGCTAATTGCCGATTGCTGACCACGTTGACATCAGGCCAACCGGATAGGTAACATAAGCTATAAATATCCGGTCCTGGCAACTTCGTTAAGTGGCAAAATTGGGTCTTCTTGCTGGATTGAAAGGTCTGATAGCCCGTCCCGTCAGGCGAAAATTCAGGTCTGCCATTCCCGCTTATCGCGGCGACCGCTCCCTGATGGCCCTGCTGGGCAAGGCATTGTCCCGGCAGGCTATCGCCTCGCGCGCCTATGGCGAAGGTGAGATCTTCCTCATCAAAGGCGGCCTGTTCATGAGCGGAGTCAGCCTGGACAAGTCGGCCTACGACGGAGTGGGAACATTGTGGAAGGAGGACATTGGCCAGCGACACTACGACCCGGATGCGGTCCCCAGGCGGCCGCCGCCACCATGGGACACGTTCCAGCACCGGGTGGACGAGCCGCCCCGTTCCTCACAACACCACCCCCCGGCGTCGCCCCTGCAACCCCATGCCATCCTGTTGCCCCACGACTTCTATATGCCCCTTTACATCCATGCCGGGTCACCTTTTGTCCTGCGCCGCGACGCAGGAACGCTGTACCTCTACCTGGAAGAGATGCGGCTCTTCCCTGTGGAGTACGAAAGGCGCCCGGCCTACTATGCCAAACTTACCAGCAGCGGCATGCCCATGTCCCTCATCGGCCCGCACCGGCTGCAACGCCAGGTGCTGGTGGAATACAATGCCTACTGCCACCTGTTTGCCCAAAAGGCGGCCTGCCTTTTCTGCGGGATTATCGCCGAGCGACCCCATATCCCAAGCCGCTACCGAAGCTATTTTGCCGCCTCGCCCGCAGAGGTGGCCGAGGTGGTGGAAGCGGCTTACCGCGACGGGGTCTGCAGCGAAATGCAGCTCACCGGAGGGGTGCTCCCCAACCGGGCGGAACTGCCGTATATCCTGGAGGTGGGCCGCGCCATGCAGGAGAAGTTGAACACCGGCACCATCCCCGGCAGCCAGGCGGTCCTGGTGCCGCCTTCGAGTCCCCAGGAGATAGACGCCCTGAAGGCCGCCGGCTGGCAGGGAGTGGCCTTCAACCTGGAGGTGTGGGACGAAAGGCTATGGCCGGGCTTTGTCCCGGGCAAGGCCGCCCTGCTGCCCCGCCGGGGCTGGCTGGAGATGCTGGAATACGCGGCCCGGGTCTTCGGCAAGGGACAGGTGGCCTCGGTCCTGGTGGCCGGGCTGGAGCCCAAAACCTCGTTCCTGGTCGGGGTGGAGTGGCTGGCCCAGAGGGGCATCTACGGAGTGCCTATTCCGTGGGCGCCGGCGCCGGGATCGTCATTGGAAGGCCACCAGACACCGTCCGCCGCCTGGCATATTGAAGTCACGGTCAAGACG
>CAZFEA010000314.1:0-4350 GCA_964518085.1 uncultured Dehalococcoidia bacterium | reverse complement strand
TTTTTGATGATTTAACAACCAGGACTTCGGTAACATTTTAGATGATTCAATTCGGGGACTTACCATCGGGGCGCCGCTGGAGTATGATTGTGCCCAGCAAATACATCACGTGCCCGGCGGAGTGATATCCAACCTGACCCGCCAGCTTGCCGAGCTGGGCATCGGCGGACGGCTGGCGGAGATACTGGAAGAGACCAATCGGGTGCGAAAAGACCTGGGCTATCCCATCATGTATACACCTTTTTCCCAACTGATGGTCACCCAGGCCACCTTGAACGTCATCGCCGGCGAGCGCTACCGCGAGGTCCCCGATGAGGTCATCAACTATGCGCTGGGCTACTGGGGAAAAGAGCTCAGCTCCGCCATCGAGCCCGAAACGGCGTCGCGAATACTGGACCGGCCGCGGGCCAGGGAGCTGGCCAGGGCGCAGGAATACGAGCCTACAATCAGGGAAATAAGGGACAAATTTGGCGGGCCGGGTGTTTCCGACGATGACCTGGTAATGCGTTTCATAGTGGGCAGCACCGAACTGCCGGAAGCCACACCGGTCCGCGACTATCCCTCCGGACGGACGCCTCTGTTGTTCCTGCTACACGACCTGCTAAGGCGCAAGGGACTCAAGCATGTGGAATTGAAAAAGAAAGGGGTTCGCATAGAGTTGAAGAAGGGCTTGCTGAATCAAACCTGTGGGTGAATCAAGCAGTTATTGTTCTCATCATAGACTGGCAAGCAATTGCTCATGCTTCCCGAGGTGACCGAGCCCCGGAACTGGAGCAACAACCAGTTTCCCTTCCTGGACAAGGACAGGACCATCGTGGGCATGATCTCCCTGCTTCAGAGATTCGTGGCTTTTAACAAGGACCAGGTGAAGACCGGGGAGATCAAGGGCTACCGGGACCTGCTGAAACCGGCTTACAAGGGCAAGATCACCTTGAACGATCCCGGTGTCACCGGACAGGGAAACGCCCTGATGGGGCATCTGGGCATGCATATCTGGAACCCGGACCAGGCGAAGGATTACCTCAGGCAGATAGTGGTCGACCAGCAAGCCGTTATCCAGAGGGACAACAACCTGCATGTGGAGTCGGTAGCCCGGGGCAAATACGCCATCGCCCTGGCGCCGGCGGCGGACGTCCTTTACAGGTTCATCGGGTTGAACGCGCCTATCGAAGCGGTGCTGCAGGAAGAAGGCGCCTTCATTTCCACCGGCAGCGGCGCCTTTGCCGTCTCCACCAAACTGGCCCACCCGAACGCGACGGCGGTCTTTGTTAACTGGCTGCTGGGAAAAGAGGGGCAGACGGTGTTTGCCCGGGGTTTTGGCAATCCCAGTTTGAGGAACGATGTTTCCACGGAAGGGTTTGTCAGCGTCTCTTTGCCCCAGCCGGGGGAGAAGATTTTCCTTGATTCCGAGGAGGCGATCCTCTTCCGCGGGCAGATGCTGGGCGTAGCCAGGCAGATCATCGACGAAGCGAAGAGGCAGAATTAAGAAGATCAAGAATCAAAACAAAAAAAAGGGCAAAATGCAAAAAGGGGGGACGATCAACCGCGAATGAACACAAATGAACGCGAATAATGAAGGGCTTTAGGTTGGGTTGAGGCGGCAGCCTCTTGCCTGTTGCCTATCGCCTTTTCCCTATCGCCTTTTCCCTTTTCCCTTTTCCCTTTCGCCTTTTCCCTTTCGCCTTTGCCCTTTCCCCTTTTCCCTTTTCCCTTTTCCCTTTCGCCTTTTCCCTTTTCCCTTTTCCCTGTTGCCTATCGCCTGCGGTTGTGTGGTACAATAAGCGGACGGTGTACAGGCGGTTTTATCACAGTAAGCGGCGCTATGTTCTCTGGGCTATGGTCGTGGTGCTGGCCCAGGCGGTGTTTTTTTACTTCTGGCCTTCGCTGGCTACCGGCCTGGAACGGAAGGCCTTCGGCCCGGCGGTGCTTTATCCCCTTTTTATGCCGCTCTATTTCACTATAGGCTACGGCATTTTCAGCCGCCATACCGGCATAGCGCTTCTGGTCGGCGCGGCTTCCTGGTGGGTTGCGCCCCTGATACTGGCATTCCAGGGCGAACCGCAGACCCGCAATTTGCCCGCCCTGGTGACCGACGGCTTCGTCTACGCCGCCATCGGTTTCCTGGCGGCGCGGATCACCCTGTTTTTCGACCGAAGAAAAAGTGCCCGCCCAAAGTAAAATCCGCATCCGCGTTCCGGCCACTACCGCCAACCTCGGGCCGGGTTTCGACTGCCTGGGCATGGCCCTCAATCTATGGAACGAGGTGATTGTCGAACCGGCCGACCGGACAATGGTGATGGTCAACGGTGAAGGTGCGGACAAGCTTGCCCGGGACGAAAGCAACCTGATCTTTCAGACCATTCAGGGGTCCTACCGGAAACGGGGCCAGAAGGCGCCCGGTTTCAAGATCGAATGCATCAACCGCATTCCCCTGGCGCGGGGGCTGGGCAGCAGCGCCGCCGCCATTGTAGCCGGTCTCCTGGCGGCCAACTATTTCATGGGAGGATTCGGCCGGACCAGGAAGACCGATATCCTGCAGGAGGCGGCGGCCATCGAGGGCCATGGCGACAACGTGGCGCCGGCGATTTTCGGCGGCTGCCAGATTGTGTTCAAAGACGGCGACCGCTTTCTCCAGAGCCGGATCTACTTGCCCCCCCTGCCGCGGAAAGCTGTATTGTTTATCCCCGACCTTGAGATCGCCACCGCCAGGGCGCGCCAGGTGATGCCGGCGGCAGTGCCGCTCGCCCATGCAGTATACAACCTCTCCCGGGTGGCGCTGCTGGTAAAGTCGCTTTCGTTTGGCCCGGGAAGCCTGCTCAAATGGGGCACCCAGGACCGGTTGCATCAGCCCTACCGCCAGGCCATATATCCGGCCATGGAACGGATATTCCGGGCGGCCATGTCCGCCGGCGCCTCCGGGGTTTTCCTGTCGGGCAGCGGCTCGACCATCCTCGCCCTTTGCGATGAAAGCTCAGCCGCCGTGGGCCGGGCCATGTTGCAGGCCGGGCGCAGGGAGGGACTGCAGGCCAGGATTGTAGTAACCCGGCCGGTGGAGAAGGGGGCGGAAGTCAAGGAGATAGGAGATAGGAGATAGAGGTGGGAAGATAGAAGTCAGAAGATAGAAGTCAGAAGGGATGGGCCTTCTGTCTTCTGTCTTCTTACTTCTGGATTCTCACTGAAAACCGTATCCCGTTTGTTGTAAAATATTCCATCTCCGTCCGGAGGAACATTTTATGCCCTTGATCGTCCAGAAATACGGCGGCAGCTCCGTTGCCGATGCCGATAAGATAAAGCGCGTGGCCAAGCGGATCGCCGCCACCAAGGAAAAAGGGAATAAGGTGGTCGTCGTGGTCTCCGCCATGGGCTCGACCACCAACGACCTCATCCGCCTGGCCCAGCAGATCTGCAGCGAGCCCGATGACCGGGAAATGGACCTTTTGCTTTCCACCGGAGAAATCGTTTCCTGCACCCTTATGACTATGGCCCTGCGCGGCCTGTGGTACGAGGCCATTAGCCTCACCGGCGCCCAGGCCGGCATCCAGACCGACAACGCCCATAGCCGCGCCCGCATTGCCGGCATCGACCCACGGCGTATTTTGAAGGAACTGGATGCCGGCAAGATTGTCATCGTCGCCGGTTTCCAGGGGATGACCTCCGTTTCTTCGATAGAGACCGATACCACCACCCTGGGACGCGGCGGCTCGGATACCACCGCCGTTGCCCTGGCCGTCGCCTTGAAGGCCGACGCCTGTGAGATCTATACCGACGTCGAAGGGGTATACAGCGCCGACCCGCGCCTGGTCCCGGAAGCCCGGAAGATGAAAGAGATCGGTTACGAGGAGATGCTTGAGCTGGCGAGCTACGGCAGCAAAGTCATGCATAACCGGGCGGTGGAACTGGGAGAAGCCTACAACATGCCCATCCTGGTAGCATCGAGTTTTAGCGACGCGCCGGGAACTTTGATTCATGGAGGAGTTCCTGTGGAAATAAGAAATAAGGTACGAGGCATCGCCCAGGACCTTAACGTGGCCAAGATAACCGTCCTGGGGATTCCCGACAAGCCGGGGGTGGCCGCCGGGATATTCGAGCCCCTGGCCGATGCCGGCATCAGCGTGGATACCATCGTTCAGAACTCGAGCATCGAGAAGATTGCTGATCTTACCTTCACCGTGGCCCGGACCGACCTGGCCAAAGCGCTGCGGGTGATCGAACCGGTGGCCAGGGGTTATGGCGCGAGGAAGGTGGACAGCGATTCCCGCCTGGGTAAGGTCAGCGTCGTCGGCACCGGGATGCAAAACACCCCGGGCTATGCCGCCAGGATGTTTTCCACCTTCTTCAAAGAGGGAATCA